>NZ_FZMO01000436.1 GCF_900197875.1 Frankia canadensis
GGCTGGGACAGGCCGGCCGGGCGCGGCGCGGTGGGAGGCGGCGCCGGGGCGGCGGGCCGCAGCCGGTCGCCGGGCGTGCCGCTCGGCGCCGACGCGCCGCCCTCGCCCACGAACGCCAGCCACAGCCCGACCAGCAGCCACCCGGCCAGCACGGCCACCGGCCGGCCGCCGCCGGCGCCGGCGAAGTAGGACGTCGAGCGCAGCAGCGTCGAACCCGCGCCGGGCGGCGCGAACTGACCGATGCCCCCCCAGGGCCGCGGCAGCATCTCCGGCGCGCTCGCCGCGGCCGACAGCGCCGCACCGACGACGACGACGAGCACGACGCCGACCAGGCCCGCCGTCCCGGCGACCGCCCCGGCGCCGACGACGGGGGCGGCCACCGCGAGGGTCAGCAGCGTCACCACCGCCATCGTCGTCAGGAACGACCCCGGCAGGACGTGCAGCGCGCCGCGCAGCGCCACGGCGCCCGCGAACCCGCACAGCACCGACAGCGCGGCGATGCCGGCCAGGCGCACCGCCCGCGAGCGCACCAGCCGGGTCAGCAGCACCGCGGCGGCGACGATGACGAGCACCAGCGGCAGGTAGCCGGCGGCGAGCCCGCCACCACCCTGGTCGCGGGGCGCGTTCGGGACGACGTCGACGACCGGGATCTCCAGGCCGGGCATGAACACCCGGATGCCCCGGGTGATCGCCTCGGTGACCGCGGGGCTCGCCGCCGACGCGACGCGCAGGGTCAGCCCGTCGTCGCCGATGACGATCGCCGCGTAGGCGTCGCGGTCGCGCAGCGCCCGGTCGGCGGCGGCGACGTCCGGCACGGTGCGCACGGACAGGGCGCCGGGCTCGACCCGGCTGATCTGGTCGGCCAGCGCCGTCGCCGCGGGTTCCGTGCCCACGGTGAGGATCGGCAGGTTCCGGGGCCGCAGGCTGGTCACCGACGTGCCGTACAGCCAGACCAGCAGTCCCATCAGCAGGGCCATGCCGACGGTGATGACGGCGGCGCGCCGCACCCCTCGCAGGCCGAGGACGTCGCCGACCGAGGGCGTGCCGGCCCCGTCGCGGCGGGCCGCGGGAACCGCGACGGCGCCGCTCGCCGCCACCTCGGCCGCCTCGCCGGCCCGGCCCGCCTCCCGCGCCGATCCGCCGTCGGCCACGGGCTCCGCGCCGGTGGCCGATCCCGCGGCGGGCGGCTCGGCGGGCACCACCGCGCCGGTGATGTCGTGGCGGTGGCCGTAGGCGGCGCGGTGCTGCGCCGTCGCGGGCAGTCCCGGCCCGTGATCGTGCACCGGGTAACCCGGATGCGCGTGCGGACGGCCGGGGGC
>NZ_FZMO01000373.1 GCF_900197875.1 Frankia canadensis
CGCGGATGCTGACCTCCGCCGGGTTCGTCGACGAGGCGGTGCTGCTCGGCCAGTCGGTGTACGGGGAGTTCGGCAACGGGGTCGCGGCACAGCTCTCGGCGCTGCCGTCGGTGCACGTGGGCTGGGCCTTCCTGATCGCCTACGAGGTGATCCGGATCAGCCCGAGCCGGTGGCGGTGGCTGATCGTCGTCCATCCGGTCCTGACCACGCTCGTCGTCGTGGTCACCGCGAACCACTTCTGGGCCGACGGCATCCTCGCCGTGGTGCTGCTCGTCCTCGCGGAGCTGGGCAGCAGGGCGCTGGCCCGCCTCGGCCGCCGGCTGCGCGACCGCCGCCGCGCCAGCCCGGCGGCCGACGCTACACCGGATCAGCCACCGACCCCTGCGCCGGCGACCCTTCCGCCACCGACCCCTGCGCCGGCGACCCCTGCGCAGGCATCGGCCCTTCCGCCGGCGCCGTCCTGTCGACCGGCACCGACCTCTGCGCCGGAACCGCGGTCCGCGCTGTCTCCTCCGTCGGCGCCGCCGCCTGAGGGGCACACAGCAGCGGCCCTCCGCACCGGTCGGCACCCGGCTTGACGGCGACCAGGTTCGCCGCCACGTACGCGATGAGGTTCGCCGCGTGCCACTCGGTCGGGTAGTAGGTGACCAGCCGTGAGCTCTGGAAGCGGGCCTGGATCCCCGGCACGTCGACCCGGTACTCGTCGTCGGTGTAGTACCAGAACGAGTTCTCGTTGTAGTAGGCCGTATGTGCGGGGTTCTGGTAGGCGCCCCGCCCATCGGAGCTGGGCGTCAGGGTGAGCAGCATGCCGCCGGGAGCCAGCAGCCGGTACAGCTCGTTGATCAGCGGGACCTTCGCGGTGACGTGCTCCAGGACGTTCACCGCCCGGATGACGCCGACCGAGCCGTCCGGCAGGTCCAGCGGATCGGGCAGCGCGGCGACGAGGTCGACGCCCGGCCCAGGGGTCCGGCCCACGCCCAGGTAGCCGGCCGGCCTGCGCCGGGCCGCGCCGAGGTCCAGCGCCAGCAGTCCCCGCCGCCGGGCCCAGGCCAGCGCGTTCGCCTCGACGTACTGGTCGTACAGGGCGACGGTCTCGCGCTGGATGTGCGCGTTGACCTCGGCGTCGCTCTGGGTGTTCTCGCCGTGGATCCGCTGCAGGTACAGGCAGCGCGGGATGTGGTGGAAGTCGCCGACCTGGTAGAGGCGGCACATCAGGTCCTGGTCGTCGAGCACCTCCCGGGCGGCGTCGTAGCCGCCGACCCGCTCGTACGCCTCCCTGCGGAACGCGCGCACGTGGTTGGGCGCATACCAGATGTACGACACGTTGTGCGGTGTCGGCGCCAGCGACCGGGCGCGCAGCACGTCGCGACCGTCCACGTCGACCTCGTCGTAGTACCAGCCGTGCGTCTCGTCGAAGCGGCTGTCGTCGCGGCCGCCCTCGGAGGTGATCTGAGCCGCGTCGCTGTAGACGAACGAGGCCTGCGGGTGCTCCGCGAACGCGGTGGCGATCTCGGCCAGGCAGTCGCGGGCCAGCAGATCATCGTGGTCGAGCTCGACGAGGATCTCGCCCCGGGCGAGCTCGCAGGCGCGCCGCTTCGCCGCGCCGACCCCGCGGATGCCGTCGGCGACCACCACCCGCACCCGATCGTCGGGCATCTCCGGCCGCCAGCGTGCGCCGTTGTTGAGCAGCACGATCCACTCCCAGTCGGCTCGGCTCTGCGCGCGCAGCGTGGCGAGGCAGTCGTCGAGGTAACGGGGCTGGTGGCTGGGGGTGAACACGCAGAACGCGGGGGCTGGTGACGTCATCGTTCACTACCTGTCCGGTGGGGGGCGGATGCGATGGTGGGGAAGTGAGGGCGCCGCACCGTCGGCGGCGATGCCTGGACGGCGGCTCCTCGGCGGGATCGCCTGAGAGCCGACGTGGTGCCGAGGCGGCGCGCGGTACACCCGCGGGACAGAGCGGGGTACCGGACAGGCGCAGCGTTCAGACCTACGGGGCGCAGATGACGTAGGCCGTGATGTCCGTGTTGGCGTTGTGGCTGGCCTGCCATCCGATCGCCGGGCTCGACGTCGTGCCGCCAATCGGGGACGTGTCGCGCACCGGGTCGCCGCCAGCGGGAACCAGGGCACCGCCGCCGATGGCGAAGGTGCCGGCCAGGCAGAACGCCTGGGCGGTCTGCGAGGCAGTGACGGACCGGACCACGCTGGACGCGCCGGCGTTCGCTCCCTGGGCTCCCTGCGCTCCCTGCGCTCCCTGAGCTCCCTGCGCTCCCTG
>NZ_FZMO01000121.1 GCF_900197875.1 Frankia canadensis
AACGCGCGCGACGGAACATTCCCGCAATTCACGTAAAATAACATTGAAAATGCTCATTCTTCGGCCCGGTCACGAAGAGAAGCCGAACGACTGTTACCAGCGATTGGCATAGCGCTGATTGACACCGCCGGAGCGAAACCTCCGGACGGCGGAGCGCGACGGTTCCGGTCTCCCGGTCAGGTCGCGGCGGCACCGCGGCCGAGCCGGCGGATGTGCGCCAGCATCGCGGCCTCGGCGGTGTCGCCGTCCTGCGCCTCGACCGCCGAGGCGACCTGCCGCAGCTCCTCCATGACGTCGTACCAGAACCGCGGCCGGGCCGCCCGGGTCGGCGCGAAGTGCTCGGGCACGACGGCCGACAGCGGACGGATCAGCATCGGCAGCAGCGCGTTGCGGGCCGCCTGGACGAGCACCCGGTGGAACTCGAAGGACCGGTCGGCGGTCTGCTCCTCACCCAGCCCCGCCGGTGGCCGGGACAGCTCCATGAGCTGGTCGATCTCGGCCTGGGTGCGGCGCTCGGCGGCGAGGCGGGCGGCCGGCGCCTCGATCAGCGCCCAGGCCTCGAGGATGTCGGCCGTCGGCAGGTGATCGGTCGAGGCCATCACCCGGAACGCCCGCCCGAGCGCCGCGACCACGTCCGCGGACGAGGGATGCGCGACGAACGTGCCGCCCGCGTTGCCCCGCCGGGTCGTGATGAGCTTCTCCGACATGAGCAGCCGGATGCCCTCGCGCAGCGTCAGCCGGCTGACCCCGAGCTGGGCGGCGAGGTCGGCCTCGGCGGGCAGCCGGTGCCCGGCCGCGAGCGCGCCGGACAGGATCTGCTCGCGCAGGTGATCGGCGACCTGCAGGTACGACAGCTCGCTCGAGACGCCGGACGCCTCCTGCCGTGGGCCGGCGGCCTGCGCGCGGGGCCCCGTGCCACCCCGGCCCATGAGGGCGCTCTCCGCCTCCGTGGCCATGCACTCTCCCGCCCACGATCAGCCGCCCGCGTGCCGGCACCAGTCTGGATCCTGCCGCGCACCGCCGTGGGCGGCATGTTCTCAGATTACCATCGCGCGCATCGACCCTTATGTCATGAGGGCGCCACCGTCGATCGGGATTTCCGTACCGGTGACATAGCGCGCCGCGTCGGAAGCGAGGAACAGAACCGCCGCGGTGATGCCCGCCGGTTCCAGCCATGGGATACCCAGTGGGATTCCGGCCCGCGCCCGGGCCGCGAAGTCGTCCTCCGTCGGTTCCGGAACATCGGGGGCGAACAGTCGCCGGGTCGGCGCGTTGCGCAGCATCACGGTGTTCACGTTGCCGGGCAGGATCGTGTTCGCGCGTATTCCGTGCCGGGCCGTCTCGCGGGCCAGGGTGTGCATCAGTCCGAGCACCCCGCTCTTGGCGGCGACATAGGCGCCGATGTTCGGCGAGCCCTTCGCCGCCGCACCCGAGGAGATGGCGATGACACTGCCGCCGCGGCCCTGTTCGATCAGGCGCGGGACGCTCGCCCGGATGGTGTTCCAGACGCCGACCAGATTGACGTCGAGCACGTCGCGGAAGGCGTCGTCGGGGATGTCCCACACCTGCGCGGGCGGCCCGGTGATGGCGGCGTTGGCGACGACCACGTCCAGGCCGCCGAAGCGGTCCGCACCGGCCTGCACGGCGCCGCGCAGCGCCGCGACGTCGCGCACGTCGGCGACCACCGGCAGGATCCGCCCGCCGACGGCCTCGACCTGGCGCACCGTGGCGTCGAGATCGTCGGCCGTCGGCATCGGGTAGACCGCCGTCCGGCTGGGAGCGCACGCGTCGACCGCGACGATCGCCGCGCCGGCGCCGGCGAGGCCGACGGCGTGCGAGCGGCCCTGGCCCCGGGCCGCGCCGGTGATCAGCGCGACCCGGCCGCGCAGCGAGTCCGCCCCCAGGGGCGGGTCGCCGTCCCGGGTGCTCACAACGCCGCCGCGCCGAGGTAGCTGCTTTCGATCAGCTCGCGGCGCTGGCGCAGCTCGTCCGCCGAGCCGGACACCATCACCCGTCCCCGGCTGAGGATGTAGGCCCGGTCGGCGACCGCCAGCGCCTTGTTCACGTGCTGTTCGACGAGCAGTACCCCGATGCCCGTCTCGTCGGCGATCGCACGCACGATCGGCAGCAGGCGCTGCACCACGATCGGCGCGAGCCCGAGGCTCATCTCGTCGATCATGAGCAGGCGCGGGTCGCTGGCCAGGGCCCGGCCGAGCGCCAGCATCTGCTGCTCGCCGCCGGAGAGCAGGCCGGCGCGGGTGCGCAGCAGCCGGCCGAGCTCGGGGAAGTAGCGCAGCACCCGGTCGAGGTCCGCGCCGCCGGGGCGGCGGGCGAGCCCGAGGTTCTCCCCGACGGTGAGGTTGAAGAAGATCGCCCGGTCGTACGGCACGTGCGCGACGCCGCGCGCCGCCGCCCGCCAGGGGCGCCGGCAGTCGACCGGGTTGCCCAGCACCGCGATGGAGCCGCCGAGCGCGGGCAGCAGCCCGGAGATCGTCGCGAGCATCGTCGTCTTGCCGGCACCGTTCGGGCCGAGCAGGGCGACCACCTCGCCCGGCCCGACGGCGAGGTCGACGTCGCGCACCACGACCTTGTCGCCGTAGCCGGCCGTGACGGCGCGCAGGTCGAGCAGGGGCGCACGCTCGGGCGCGTCGCCTGGCGGGGCGCAGTCCGACGCGGGGTTCGTGGCCGGTGCCGTCACCTGGTGCTCACCTCCGGGACAGACGCCGCCGCGGCGGACGGCGCGGGATCGGAATCGGGATAGGCGGCGGGGTGGGCGTTCTCGTCCGGTTCCGGCTCGCCGAGGTAGGCGGCGATCACCCGGGCGTCGCCGCGGATCTCGGCGGGCGTGCCCTCGGCGATGAGCCGACCGAAGTCGAGGACGTAGACGTAGTCGCAGACGTTGAGGATGAGGTTCATGTCGTGGTCGACGAGCAGTATGCCGACGTTCGGCGAGAGCACCTCGCGCAGCCGCTGGCCGAACTCGACGCTCTCGTCGGTGTCGAGGCCGGCGGCCGGCTCGTCGAGCAGGATGACGTGCGGCCGGCTGACGAGCGCCCGCGCGACGCCGACCCGCTTCTGCGCGCCGAGCGAGATGTCGCCGGGCAGCGTGTCGGCCATCTCCTCCAGCCCCAGCAGGCCGATCGCCGCGTCGACCACCGGCGGCGCCGCCCGGCGGCGCGGGGCGACCAGGTCGGCGAGGCCGGAGTACCAGCGGTCCCGGCGGGCCGCGACGGTCAGGTTCTCCCGTACCGTCAGCGCCGCGAACAGCTCCAGCGACTGGAAGGTGCGGGAGATCCCCAGCCGTGCCCGCACGTGCGCGGGCTTGTCGTCCAGCCGGGTCTCGCCGAGACGGACGGCGCCCTGGCTGGGCGTGAACCCGGAGATGGCGTCGATGAAGGTCGTCTTGCCGGCGCCGTTGGGCCCGATGAGGCCGACCAGTCGCCCGGGCGGAACGGAGATCGACACGTCGTCGATGGCGGTCAGGCCGCCATAGCGGACGGTCAGCGACCGGGTCTCCAGGGCCAGGGCCTCCTGCCCCTCGGCTATGATCGGCGCGGCACCGTCCTCGGCCCCCGCCGCGGCAGCGCCCCGCGCGGCGACGGCGTTCTTCGCGGCGACGGCGTCCTTCGCGGTGACGGCGTTCTTCGCGGCGACGGCGTCCTTCGCGGTGACGGCGTCCTTCGCGGCGACGGCGTCCTTCGCCGCGACAGTGCCCTCGACGGACGCGGTGCCCTCGGCCGCGGCGGGGGGACGCAGCCGGGCCCGCAGGCGGCGCAGCCGTTGCCCGGTCCGGCGGAACTCGCCGGCGAGCCCCTCCGGGTTGAGCACCGCGGTGAGGATGAGGCCGACGCCGGCGACGGTGTTCTGGAGCTGGTCACCGTTGTTCAGGTGCGACAGGAGGAGCTCGTTGAGCAGGTAGAACGACAGGCCGCCGGTGGCGAGCAGGCCGGCGAGCAGGCCGCCGGGGACACTGGTGATGCCGCCGAGGTAGGCGATCGCCAGCACCGAGAGCGAGACGAACGCGTCGAACGGCACCGCGGTGATCGTCTGCTGCTGGTAGGCGAGCATGCTGCCGCCGATCCCGGCGATGAACGCGGACATCGCGAAGGCCTGCATCTTGGTGCGCGCCAGCGCGATGCCGATCGAGGCGGCGGCCCGCTCGTTGGACCGCACGGCGAGCATCTGCTGGCCGGTGTGGCTGCGCCGCAGGTTGAACATCGCCGTGGTGACCAGCGCCAGCACGACCAGCGCGAGGATGCCGAAGACCGGCCGCGCTGTCTCGGCACCGCGGGAGAAGCTCAGGTCGATGCCGAACAGGCTCGGCCCGCTGACGGTGGCGCCGGAGAACCCGCCGGTGAGGCTCGCGTTGTTGAACACCGCCTGCTGCAGTGCCCAGCCGGCGGCCAGGGTGACCACGGCGAGCTGCACACCGCGGATGCGCAGTGCCGGCAGCGCGCCGATCATGCCGACGACCATCGCGCCGAGCGCCGCGAGCAGCGGCGCGATCGGGAACGGCACCCCCCAGCCGGTGGACAGCCCGGCGAGCAGGTAGGCGGCGCTGCCGGCCAGCGCCATCTGGAACAGCGAGACCTGCCCGATGAACCCGACGAGCAGCACGAGCGACAGGGCGACGACCGCGCCGGAGATCGAGTTCAGATAGGCGAGGCGGTAACCGCCGGGCAGAACGAACAGGGCGAGGACGGCGAGGGCGAAGGCGACGAGCCCGGGGCGCAGCGCCCGGCGCACGGGCGGCGCGAACGGCAGCCGCTCGGGCTTGAGGTCCCCCCGCATCGGGATCTTCTTGCCGAGCAGGAACGTCGCCACGATGATCACGACGAGCGGCAGGGTGTCCTGGATCCCCTGGTGTGGGAACCAGGAGATCTTCTGCGGCAGGTTGAGCAGCAGGTTCTGCAGCATGCCGAGCACCAGCGCGGCCGCGACGGTGACGCCGAACGACGTCATCCGGCCGATGAGCGCGGCGGCGAGCGCCGGGATGATGATCAGTGAGAAGCTCGACGGCGACAGCGACGTGATCGGCGCGACGAGGATGCCCGCGAGTCCGGCGAGCACCGAGGCGAGCACCCAGGACGCGGCGGCCTGCAGGTCCGGGGAGTAGCCGACGAGGATCGCGCCCTTGGCGTTCTCCGCCGCGGCCCGCGTCGCGGTGCCGAAGCGGGTGTAGCGGAACAGCGCGGCGACGATCCCGGCGCAGACGAGCGCCGCGACGGCGCACAGCACCCGGTCCATCGGCAGGGCGGTATCGGCGATGGTGAACAGCCGGCGGGTCGGCAGCACGGGGCTCGGGTTGACGGTGTCGGTGCCGAACTTCTCCGCGACGATCGACTGGACCACCAGCAGCAGGCCGATCGAGGCGACGACCCGGGCGAGCGCCGGCGCCTCGCGCAGCGGCCGGAACACCACGACGTGCGACAGCAGGCCCAGGGCCGCCGCGGTGACCAGCGAGATCAGCAGGGCGGGGACGAAGGCCATGCCGGTCTGGTCCGGCAGCGCCGTCGGCACGTGCAGGCCGGGGATCGGGACGAGGTAGTGCCCGGTGCTGCGCAGCTCGTAGAAGACGTACGCGACGTACATCGAGATCGCGCCCTGGGAGAAGTTGATGATCCCCGTGCCGCGGTACCCGATGACGATGCCCAGGGCCAGGAAGGCGATGACGGTGCCGCCACCCAGGCCGAGTAGGAGAAAGGCTAAGTACTGGCTCACCAACGCTCCCCATCCGACGGAACGACTGACTGTGCGAGGGCACCCGGCTCGCGGTCCCGGCCGGCGGACGCGCCGGGACCGCGGGTCCGTCAGACCCCCGTGCTCTTCAGGGTCTCCAGCGCGTCGATGTACTCCGCGCTGCCGGGCGTGGAGTCGATCGCGCGCCCCTTGACCTTGGTCATGTACACGTCCCAGCTGCACACGGAGGTGTACTTCTCATTGGACGCGCACTGGTAGCTGTCCGGTCCGAGGAAGACGTGGCCGCCCGGCTTGAGGGCCTGCGCCCGCACCGCGTCGGCGGTCAGGCCGCTCGCCACCGGCTTCATGATCGACTGGGTGACCCACATCAGGACCTGGAAGCCGAACGGCGCGTAGCCGCCGAGGTTCGCGCTCTTGCCGGCGTACTGCGCCATCTTGGCCCGGTAGAGGACGGCGTCGGGGGTGTTGCCGTACGGGTCGGGGCCGGTGCCGTTCATGGCCCAGCCGTCCATCGCGTCACCGACCTTCGAGAAGGTGGTGGCCGAGTTGCACAGGGCGGTCGTGATGACCGGCGTGGTGTTGTTCTGCGACTTGGACGCGTTGATCAGCGGCACGCAGAACGGCGTCGGCAGTTCGGCGATGACGTAGTCGAGGTCCTTCGCGCCGAGCGCGCTCCAGGCGCTGAGGAAGTCGGTGGTCGTCGGCGGGAAGGTGACCGGCTTGACGGACTTGCCCTTCGCCTCCAGCGCCTTGGTGATCAGCGTGATGATGGACTGGAGCGCGGGGATCTGCGGGCCGATGATGCCGACCTTCTTCGCGTCCGGCGCGTTCTTGATCACATAGGCCGCCTGTGCCGCCCCGGCACCCAGCGAGCCGTTGCTCAGGTAGTAGGTGTCCTTGGCGGTGTAGTCGGGTCCCTGGACCGGCGTCTGGCCGAAGACCGGGATGTTCGCGCCGTTGAAGATCTTGGTGGCGAGCGCCCAGTTGAAGTCGGAGCCGGCGACGACGAGCAGCGGCTTCTCGGCGGCGAGCTTCTGCGCGCAGGACTGGGTCTGGGTGGGCGTCCCGTCGGTGTTGCAGACGTGCATGTCGACGCGGTGGCCGCCGGCACCGCCCAGCTCGGCGTTGACGTACTTGATCGCGGCCTGCGCGGCGACCGTCATCTCGGGGTACGCGGCCTGCTGGCCGGTCGTCTGGTTGATGAACCCGATGACCACCGGGGAGCCGGTCGCCGCGTTCGCGCCGGTCGACCCGGTCGGGCTCGACGCCGTGGACGAGCCGCCCGAGCCACAGGCGGCGACCGCGACCAGGCCGGCGGTCGACATCGCCACGACGGTCAGTAATCGACGCTGCCGGCGCGGCGGCACCGTGGCTGACCGGCCCCGGCCCGTCCTGCCTCGACTGAACCTCATCAGGTCTCCTGTCCTCATGTTCTGGAGCGGACCGGTCCAGAACATGCCTGGACCGGTGTCACGAACGGGTGCCGCCGACGCGCCGGGCGTGCGGACGACGACGGCGGGCGCGTGATCGCGACGGCAGGCCAAGGCCGCGGGCGCGCCGGGCGGCGGTGTGTGGCCGGCGCCCGGGCCGGCGTTGACGGTGATGTGGCCGGCTCCGGTGGAGCCGGCCCGGATGCTGCGGCGGGGCGCGGCCCGTCAGCGGTCGCGCGACGGAGGAGACCCGGACGCGGTCCGAGCGGTCAGACTCCGGGCCCCGATCTCACCTCTATGTGTCCTGGCTCACTCATGGCGGGAACTGTAGCGGACATCTGAGGTTTGGGGAAGGTCCGGATTTGCTCTCTCTACGAACCCTATTAACTACTATCAGCTACATAATCGCACGTAGTGCCTGCAGGACAGTGTTCATGCACACAGCTCATCTAGCCGTGCATCCGATTGAGAACATCGGGCGATAGGTGGACTTGGTGATGCAACCGCATTAGTGTCTCCGGCGTCCGAACGATCAGGTAACAGGGAAGGTGGCCCGCCTGCGATGGGATGGGACTTCGAGACCGACCCGGACTTCCAACGCCGGCTCGACTGGGTCGACGCGTTCGTCCGTGAGCGGGTCGAGCCGCTCGACCTGCTGCCGGAGCACCCGTTCGACAAGGCGAACGCGCGCGTCCGCGACCTGCTGCGGCCGCTGCAGGAGGAGGTGCGCGCCCGCGGCCTGTGGGCCTGCCATCTCGGCCCGGACCTCGGCGGCGCGGGCTACGGGCAGGTGAAGCTCGCCCTGCTCAACGAGCTGCTCGGCCGCTCGCACTGGGCGCCGTCGGTGTTCGGCTGCCAGGCCCCCGACTCGGGCAACGCGGAGATCCTCGCCCGCTTCGGCACCGCCGAGCAGCGCGCCCGCTACCTGCGCCCGCTGCTCGACGGCGAGATCACCTCCTGCTACGCGATGACCGAGCCGCACGGCGGCTCCGACCCCGCGCTGTTCACCACCCGCGCCGTGCGCGACGGCGACGCCTGGGTCCTCACTGGCGAGAAGTGGTTCGCCTCCTACGCCCGGTACGCCACGTTCTTCATCGTCATGGCGGTCACCGACCCGGACGCCGGGCCCTACCGGGGTATGTCGATGTTGATCGTGCCGGCTGGCACCCAGGGCCTGGAGATCGTGCGCAACGTCGGTCTCGGAGGCGAGCCGGAGGAGGCCGGCGCGCACGCCTACCTGCGCTTCGACAACGTGCGGGTGCCCGCGGACCACGTGCTCGGCGGCGAGGGCCAGGCGTTCGCGATCGCCCAGGACCGGCTCGGCGGCGGGCGCATCCACCACGCGATGCGCACCGTCGGGATGGCCCGCGCGGCGTTCGACATGATGTGCGAGCGGGCCGTCTCCCGGCGCACCCGCACCGGTTCGCTGTCGTCGCTGCAGCTCACCCAGGAGGCGGTCGCTGACAGCTGGATCGAGCTGGAGCAGTTCCGGCTGCTCGTGCTGCGCACCGCCTGGCTGATCGACCGCCACCGGGACTACCGCAGGGTGCGCGGCGACATCGCGGCGGTCAAGGTCGCGATGCCGCGGGTGCTGGCGAGCGTCGTGCGGCGCGCGATGCACCTGCACGGCGCCCTCGGGGTCTCCAACGAGATGCCGTTCAGCGCGATGCTGGTGGCCGCGGAGGTGCTGGCGCTCGCCGACGGCCCGAGCGAGGTGCACGCCGTGAGCCTCGCCCGCCAGGTCCTCGCCGGCTACGAGCCGGTGGAGGGCCTGTGGCCGAGCGGGCACCTGCCCACCCGCCGGGCGGCGGCCCGGGCCCGGTTCGCCGAGCGCCTGGAGCACGCCGTCGCCAACCAGTAGTTCCGCCCGCGGCCCCGGCCGCGCCCCCCACCACCGACCAGGAGGACCACTTCAGTGAGTCGCCGTCCCGACGAGACCCGGACGCGGCTGGTCGACGCCGCGGAACGCCTGTTCGCCGAGCGCGGCATCGACGGCGTCAGCCTCCGGGAGATCACCCGGGAGGCGGGTGCCCGCAACGCGATGGCCCTCCAGTACCACTTCGCCGACCGGACCGGGATCATCCAGGCGATCCTCGACAAGCACTCGCCGCCGGTGGAGGCCGGCCGGCTCGCCCTGCTCGACGCCTACGAGGCCACCGACCGGGCGGACCTGCGCCACCTCGCCGGCGCGCTCGTCCGCCCGTGGGCGGCCAAGCTCGGCGATCCGGCCGGCGGGCGGGAGTTCCTGCGCATCAACGCCGACATCGCGGCCCGCCCGTTCCCCGCGGACGACCCGCCGTCCTGGACCGTGCCGACCGAGAGCCTGCTGCGCTGGCGGGAACTCGTCGAGCCGAACCTGGACCCGACCGCCGTCCTGCTGCACCGCCGGCACACGGCGATCGCCTACGTGGCCGTCGAGCTCGGCCGGCGACCCGAACCCCGCCTGCCAGGAGGTACCCCGTGAAGGTCGATGGCACCGAGTTCGTCCACGACGACATCCTCGCCATCGGCGACGTCCGCGACCCCTACCCGGTCTACCGGCGCCTGCGCGAACGCGGCGAGGTGCTGGAGATCGACTTACGCGCCGAGTTCGGCCTGGGCGGCGAGCAGACCTTCGACCGCGTCCGCTCCTTCGCCGTCCTGTCGTACCCGGCGGTGCGCGCCGCGTTCAACAGCACCGCGCTGTCCAACGCCGTCTACCAGAACTACCTGGGCATCGTGACCGGCCCGTCGATCCTCGAGATGGACGAGCCGGAGCACGCCGCGCTGCGCAAGACGATCGCGAGCGCCTTCAAGCCGTCCGCCCTGCAGACCTGGATGGACGGGTTCATCCGGCCCGCCGCGCACGAGCTGGCCCGCGCGGTCGCCGAACACGGCCACGGCGAGCTCGTCGCCGACCTCGCGTTCCAGCTGCCGATGCGGGCGATCTGCGCGATGCTCGGCGTCCCCGCGATCGACTGGAAGCGCTTCAGCCGCTGGTCGGAGGTGTTCATCACGGTTGCCTACGACCCGAGCGCCGGCGTGCCCGTCGAGCGGGAGATGGGCGAGTACATGCGCGCGCTCATCGCCGAGAAGCGCGCCAACCCCGGCGAGGACCTGGCGTCGCTGCTGCTCGCCGCCACCGTCGACGGCCGCGCCCTGACCGACGACGAGATCGTGAACTTCCTGCGCCTGCTGCTGCCCGCCGGCGCGGAGACGACGTTCCGCGGCGCGAGCGTCATGCTCTGGGTGCTGCTGTCGCGACCCGACCTCGCCGCGCGGGTCGCGGCCGACCGCGGCCTGGTCAGCCGGTTCGTCGACGAGACGCTGCGCTGGGACCCGCCGACGCACAACGTCCCCCGGATCGCCGCGCGCGACCTGGACCTCGCCGGCACGGCCATTCCCGCCGGCTCGTTCGTGACGATCTGCCCCGCCGCCGCCAACCGCGACCCGGACGTCTGGCCCGACCCGGACGTCTTCGACCTCGACCGCCAGACCCGCTCCCCCGCCACCTTCGGCAACGGCCCGCACCACTGCCTCGGCTACCAGCTCGCCCGCCTGGAGATGATGGCCACCCTGGAGGCGGTGCTCGACGAGCTGCCCGGAATGCGCTTCGCGCCGGACGCCGGCGACCCGCACATCTACGGAATGGCGATGCGCGCCGTGTCGGGACTTCCCGTTGTCCGCTGACCCCCGCGCCGCCGCCCGGCCCGCCGCAGCCGGGATGACGACGACGGCAGCGCGGGCCGCGGTGCGCGAGGCCGCGCTCGCGCATCTGCCGGCGCGGGTCGCCCACGCCGGGCGCGACTGGGCCGCGGGCCTCGACCTGGTCGCGTTCGAGCCGCTCGGCGGCGGCGCGTCCGGCCTCACGTTCGCGGCCCGCTGGTCCGCCGACCCGCCCGGCGTGCCACGGTCCGAGCCGGCAACACAGCCCGCGCCGGCAACACAGCCCGCGCCGGCAACGCAGCCCGCGCCGGCAGCACGGTCCGAGCCGGCACGGTCGTCGGACCTGCTCAGCGCCGTCGTCCGAGTCGCGCCGCCGGGACTCGCGCCGGTCGGGAACCGGGACATGCTGCGGCAGGCACGGCTGCTGCGCGCACTGGCCGACGTCCCCGGCCTTCCGGTCCCGGCCGTCCTGTTCGATGACGTCGGCGACCCGCCCGACACACCGCCGTTCGTCGCGACGTCACGGCTGCCGGGATCGAGCTTCGAGCCGCTGATGGATCCGCTTCCCCCCGGCGGGCGGCTGCCCGCGCCCGCGCTGCTGCGCGCCCGGGCCCTGGCCGCCGCCCGCGTGCTCGCCCACCTGCACGCCGTCGACCCCGCCCGGGCGGCCCGGGGTCCGCACCGG
>NZ_FZMO01000475.1 GCF_900197875.1 Frankia canadensis
CGCCGAGGCCGACCGGAGCGCGGTGCAGGCGGGGGAGCAGGGGGCCGGCGGTCGGGTGCGACAGAGCCATGGGTCAGTGATACCGCGGCGGATACCGACCGCCACGTCTTGACTTCCCCCCGCGTCGCTGGATTGTCCTTTCCCCACAGGATGTCCACAGGGTCACCTCGAGTTACCCACCGCCACGTCGACAGGGTTGTCCACATGACGATCTTGATGTGACGAGTCTCACATCCGCCGGGTGGTCCGCGGGCGACGCCGGCGCGAGCGTCAGCCGGGGGAGACCGGCGCCGCGCGTGGGGCGAGCAGGGCGTCGACGAGACGGGCGGCGTCGGCGAGCGCCAGCGCGGTGGCGACGAACAGGATCGTGTAGGTGATCGGCGCCATCACCCGCTCCACGATCTCCCCGACCGGCGGCGGCGCACCCCCGCGCGCACGCTCACGGGCGGTGATGGCCTCCAGCTGGCCGCGGACGTAGGCGTCGCAGCGCCCCGCGGGCAACGCCGGCGCCGCCCCGGCGACCAGGTCGCGCAGCACCTCCCGCCCGGCCGGCGACGACATCTCCTCCAGGTACTGCTCCGCGTAGGCGACGAGATCCCCGCGCAGCGACCCGGTGTCGGCCGGCGCGGCGTCCGGGCGCAGCCGCGCGGCGGCGACGTCGGCGAGCAGCTCCGTGAGATCCCCCCACCGCCGGTACACCGTCGACGGCGTCACCCCGGCGCGCGCCGCCACCAGCGGCACGGTGATCTCGTGGCGGGGCCGCTCGGCCTGCAGCGCGAGCACCGCCCCGTGCACCGCGGCCTGCACCCGCGCGCTGCGCCCACCCGGGCGCGGCCCCTGCGGACTCACAACCAGCACCTTAACGCGAAACCTTTGCGTCAAGCGCGGGCGGGCGCTAACGTGCCCCCCGCTAACGCAAAATCTTAGCCTTTAGCTGTTCGGTGGAAGGGACACCCATGCCCACCC
>NZ_FZMO01000219.1 GCF_900197875.1 Frankia canadensis
CGGGTCGGCGGCGGCGCACACCGCGGCGATCGCCTCGCCGAGCAGGGCCAGGTCCCGCCCCTACCCGCTGGCGTCGATTCCGACACCCGCACGGCGCCAGGGCCGTGACGTGCTGTCACCATTGCCGGGTGGCGGTGTAAGGGGGGAACGTCCGCCGGTCAGAGCTCGGCGTAGGCGTCGCGGGTGATCGTGGTGAGGGCGGCGCTCAGCTGGGCGCGCAGGGGGTCGTGGGCGGGGCCGGCGGCATGACGGGGGTCGGTGAGCGCGGGGCCGTAGAGGTCGACCGGGCCGACGCGCAGCCGCTCGTCCTCCCAGGTGTAGCGGGCGCGGACGTGGCCGTGCAGGTGGTGCCAGGCGTTGCCGAGGACCTCGTAGTTGATCCGCAGGAATCCCGGGTCGGCGGCGGCGCACACCGCGGCGATCGCCTCGCCGAGCAGGGCCAGGTCCGCCAGGAACGCGGTGCGCTCGGCGCGCGGCAGGTCCGTCAGCTGGTCGGCGTCACCGTCGTGGATGAGTAAACAGTAGCCGGGGAGCAGCTGCGTCGCGCCGAGCACCGCCCAGCCGGTGCGCAGCCGGGCCAGGATGTTCGGGTCCTCGCCGCGGCGCAGCGCCGCCAGCCCGTCGTCCTCGCTCACGCCCGCTGCCTCCCGGACTCGCGCCGCACGGCCAGGAGACGACGGTAGCCGCTTCGCCCTGCCTCGACCTGCTCTTCACGCAAACGCCTTCCGCCGGGCCGCTGCCATTTCCATGCCATCGCCGGGGGCGGCGCGTTGTCTCATCGCGAAGTTGTCTCAGAAATACGTCGCCCACAGGGAACGGGTTCACCTCGGCCGCTGTCCCGTGACCGACACGAAAAGTCCCGGAGATCGGGAGTCTGGCATTGTGATCGGCGCAGCGATTCCACACCGAACAACCTCGGGGGTCCTCGTGTCACGCCGTTTCCCGCGTCCCTTCCGCCGCCTCGGCGCGCTGCTCACCGCCGCGGCGCTCGCCGTCGGGCTGAGCGCCGCCATGGCCCTGACCGCACCGGCCGCCCAGGCCTCCACCTGCGCCAACAATCCCTACCAGGGCACCTGGAAGGCCACCGACCCGAACGGCCATCTCATCGTCGTCGTCATCGACTTCCCGGACTGCTCGCACTGGAACAGCGCCCGCGTCCAGGTCGTCTCCCACGCCTTCCTCGGCCTTTCGAAGAACCCCGACTACTGGGGTTACGCCAGCAGCGTCCGCTGGGGCATCTACGGCACCTCCCTCACCGCCACCTTCCCCTTCAAGGGACTGACCGAGGTCCTGTACATCACCCCGGCACAGAAGTACACCGGCCTGCCCGTCGTCGAAACCGAGTACTTCGCGAACGGCGCCCCCTACACCTTCCCCACCCAGTACCTCGCCCGCGCCTGAGATCCTGGTGTGTAGGCGGCCGGATAGCCAGGGCCCGAGTTCGGGTTCGCGGCTGTCCGGCCATCAGCACGATGGACCACGCAGGTGGGTCGGCGCGCCAGGGCGGCTGCCGGCTGGCCGCGCTGCGGCCGGCCAGGAGCGCCGTTCGAGGTGCGTGCCGTCGATGCCCCCTCCCCTGTCGATGATGGTTTTCTTCTCCTGGCGAGTTGGGCTGCCCGTAACGCGCGCGCGCGTGAGGGCCGGGCGTTTGCGCTGGTCTTCATGGCTGGAGTGATGCACCAGGTGAGTCACGGTCAGATCCTGCGGATCGGGTGTGGTGGGCGGGCGGAGTGCCCCGTCGGATGAGTCACTCTCGCCGGGACGGGCGGGCACGGTGAGGGGGCTACGCGCCTGATAGATCGCCCAACGGCCGTGGCCGCCGCCTCGGCTCACCGCGTCCCCTGGCCGCGCAGCACGCCGTCGATGACGAGGAAGAACGCTCCGCCCCATACCTCGGTCGCCAGCCCCGCAACGTTCACGAGCCCGGTGGCGGCCAGGAGCGCGGCGGTGGTGAGGCCGACCGCCACGCGCCACCTGTTCCTGGTCCTGGCGGGTGAGGGCGCGTCGCCGGACGACGACGGATCCGGTTTGAGAGGCTCGGGCGCCGTTTTGGGTGCGCCGGCCTGGGTGCTGTCGCCGTGCGGCGCGAGGACGACCACGACCACGAGGACGGGCGCGGCTCGGTCCGGTGTGGGACTGACCATCGAGGTCTCTCCTTTGAGATCGATTTATGCCTGGTTTGCCTGCCGAGGTGGGCGCCCGGACCGCGTTTCCGGTATCGCGCCCCTGTCCGCGGGCTGGCTGCATGCGTCCGCTTCCGGAAGGCCGCTGGCGCCGGGCCGTCAGAGGCACTGCGATGGGCCTCCGCCCGGTGGCCGTGATGCCTGGGGAGCCACACGCGGACGTACGGTGCGACACACCTCAGAGCCCGACATGGCGTGAACGTCCCCCGTCGAGTGGCACCATTCACCAGTGCCCACGTGCGGCACTCGTCGCGACGTCTGGCAGGGAGGGACGGACGTGGCAGGGGGACGTCACGGGCTGACCGGCCCGCCTCCCGCCACTGCGCGGGCGACGGCGGCCCTCAGGGGGAAGGTGCTCTGGGGTGGGAGTGCGCCGCACCGCTTCCGCGGCCTCGCCGGCCTGCCCTTACGCATGGGCCCAGACCTCGGTCCAGATGCAATTGCATATGCACCACATCGAGTTCTCCCTCCGGGGTCAGGCGGACAGGCCGGGCAGTTGATGCGGCCCAACGTACTCCAGCAGGACCACTCCGGATAATGTGCGGTATGACGCGCTATCAACGACTTTTCACCCAGGATCGTTCGTGATGCGCAGGCGGGATGCGACGCGTCCCGTCGCATCAGGATCAGCGCCGTTCCAGCCACCTCAGGCCTGAGGCGGCCGGGGAGACGCATTCCGACGCCGTCGTTCGAAAGAAGGGTCGATGCCCGGGGCTGTCCAGCGACCCCCTCGGCAGGTCAAGGACCGTGACCTTGCCGCGCTGCTCTCCTACCGGTACTCGCTCCACGAACGCTATCCGGTCCCCGGCGACCAGATAGCTCGCTGGATCATGCCGGGGGGAACGCGGAATCAGCAGCGGAACCTGTCCGCCAGGATTCTCCGGTTCTTCCGAGGCGAGGTCGCCAAATCATCTGCACAATGGAACTATTTTGAGGGTCAGATATGTCTCGGCGTCCCCGAGCAGGAGCAGAAGGCCGCCCTCGAGGAGTGCGGTCGTCTCTACCGCGCGGCCTGCCCCGACGCCACCGACTGCCCCCTCGGTGTCAGCCAGGTCTTCAACCCCCAGCTGATCGCGATCCGCACCCTGGACAAGCTGCTCGACCTCACCTGTGCGGAACTGCGCAGAACACGGGCGCAGCTCGCCCGTAGCCGGCGTGACGCCCATCGGGACACGGCCGCCCTGCGCGGCGACCTTGCCTCCCGGGACCTGCTGCTCGACGACGCGCACGGCGCACTACGACGTGCGCAGGACGAATGCGCGGATCTGCGTCGCGAACACCACGAGGCCATCGACCGGGCCGCGGCCCTCGAGACCGAGGTGCAGACCCTGCGCGCGCAGATCCAGGAGTTGCGACACGACAGCGACAGCCTCCCCCACGGTGCGGCGCAGCGTGCGCCGGTTGAATGCGCGATGATCGCCGCATCCCCGCAGCCCGCCCCCGCACGGCCGGTGCCACCGGCCTTCGATGCGGCGCTGCCCACCGGCGGCTGGTTGCCTCGCGGGCTGCGCGAGGCCGACGGGAAGGCCCGTCACACCCTGATCTGCTGGGTCCTGGCGCTGCACCTCCCGCTGCTCGCCGGCTACGCCTGGTACCAGGAGGCGACCGATGCGCGCACCCTGGTCGCCTTCGTGCTTCCCCTGGCCGGGCTGGCCGTGGCGCTGTCGCGATGCGCGCGGCGGGTGCGCACCCTGGCCGCCAGTGCAGGCCTGCTGAGTTCCTCGACGATCCTGATGGGGCTCGCGGGCGGCTCCTGGCAGCCTGTCCTGCATCTGGCCGTCGTCACCGCCCTGCTCGCGCTCTACGAGGACTGGGCGACGTATGCGTTCTGTCTGACCGCGGCCTGCGTGGCCGATCCCCTTCTCTCGCGCGTCCTGCCGGTCCGTGGCGCACCGCAGGTGCCGGTGGGGGTCCTCGCCGGATTCGTCGTCGGCCTCACCGGCGTCCAGATCCTGCTCTGGCGCCACGGTGAACAGTCCCGCCAGCGCATCGCTCACCACCGCGACCAGTTCTACGAGGGACAGCAGAACCTCATGGCCCGGATGGAGCAGACCGACCATCTTCGCACCGCGCTCATCACGAGCGTGGGCCACGAATTCCGCGCGCCGCTCGCAGGCATCCACGCAACCCTGGCAACCGTACGCAACCAGCGCGACCATCTGTCCGACAACCGCATCGACGATCTGCTCGACACCGCGTCCCTCGCCACACGGCGCCTGTGCCGCCTGCTCGAGAACCTGCTCACCGCCGCGACGGCCACCGCCGCCACCGACGACGTCCTCACGGAGATCTCGCCAGTGCTGCGCGAGGCCGTCGACACCTTGCGCGCATCCGCACCACACAGCGCGAGCAGCGTCACCGTCGACGCCCCGCCCCGTCTGCCGGTGCGCATGACCCACGACGCGTTGCGTCAGCTCGTCACGAACCTGCTCGACAACGCCGCCGCCCACTGCCCGCCCGGCGCGCCGATCCGTCTCACCGCCGGCCAGATCGGAGACGAGGCCGTCCTGCGCATCCGCCACCCGGGACCCGACCTTGACCCCGAGACCCTGCGCACATTGTTCGAGCCCTTCATCCGGATCCCCGGCACCGAGACCCACCCGGACGACGGCACCCGCCTCGGCCTGTACGTCGTGCGCCGGCTTGTCGAGATCCACGGCGGCCGGCTGCGGATGACCGCCGACGACGGCGAGATCGTCATCGAGATCAACCTCTTCGCCACCTTTGCCTCGACCAGCACGCCACCACCACCACCGCCCATCGGCTCGGCGCACCGCGCCCGCACCACGCAACCCCCCGCCGTTCCCACTGCGTCGCACTGACCAGCCGGCGAACCGCCTGCCGCGCAGAGCGGCCGCAGGCCCTCCGTCCGCCGCGGGTCACCGGTCGATCGCGGGCGGACCCGGCGGATCCTACGATGCGGCTATGTCCTCGGTGTGGCTGTCCGCGACTCTGCCCGTGCTGCCGCTGGCGACGATGTCGGTGGAGGCGGTGCGGGCGGCGGCGCTGCGTGCCGGGGCGACCGGGCCGGTCGCGGACGCGCCGGTCGACCCGGAGCGGCTCGCCGCGTCGTTCGGCAGCGAGCGGCTGTTCCGGGACGGCGGTGAGCCCGCGGCCGGGTTCGCGGCGCTGTCGGGGTTCTTCCCCGCGGCCGACGGCTGGCTGCGTACACACGCGAACTATCCGCACCATCGGGACCGGCTGCTCGCCGTGCTCGGCCTGGACGCGGGCGCGGCGACGGACCGGGCCGCGCTCGCCGCGCGGATCGCGACAAGTTCCGCCGCCGACGTCGAGGTGCGGGCGGCCGCCGCCGGCGCGCTCGCCGTCCAGGTCCGCGACGAGCAGGCCTGGCGGGCCAGCGACGCCGGCCGTGCCGCCGCGCCCGGCCCGCTGGTGCGCACCACCCGGCGCGACGATCGTCCCGCCTCCGAGGGCGCCGGAGCTCGGAGGCGGCTTACGGGTGGACCGTTGCCGCTGGCGGGGGTGCGGGTACTCGATCTGACGCGGGTGCTCGCGGGGCCGGTGTGCGGGCGGACGCTGGCGCTGCTCGGCGCCGACGTGCTGCGCCTCGACCCGCCGGCGCCCGCCGAGATCGTCTGGCAGCATCTCGACACCGGCCACGGCAAACGTTCGGCGATCCTCGACCTGCGCACCGATCTGCCGCGCGCCCAGGCGCTGCTCGACAGCGCCGACGTGCTCGTCACCGGCTACCGTCCCGGCGCGCTGGAGGCGTTCGGCCTGCGCCCGCATCCGGGCCTGGTCCGCGCCCGCGTCAACGCCTGGGGGGACAGCGGCCCGTGGGCGTCGCGGCGTGGCTTCGACTCACTGGTGCAGGCCGCCTGCGGCATCAGCCTGATCGAGAGCCCCGACGCCGCCACCACCCCGGGGGCGCTGCCCGCCCAGGCGCTCGACCACGCCACCGGCTATCTGCTCGCCGCCGCGATCATCGACGCGCTCGTCGCCCGCGGCGACGACGGCCAGGGTCGCGACGTCGCCGCGAGCCTCGCCCGCACCGCCACCTGGCTGCTCGACCATCCCGGCCGCGACCCCCACCATCCC
>NZ_FZMO01000049.1 GCF_900197875.1 Frankia canadensis
ACAGCGTCGAGATCCTCACCCGACCGAGCCGTCGCCGCGACTACGGCCCCACGCTCGGACTCCGGGGGTGAATCTCGGGGCACGCTGTCCGCGGAGTGGTTCGCGCGGCAGTCGGATGTCGGCGGGCGTCCGTGCACACGCACTTCGACGTCGACTGGTCAGTCGCGTGGCGCATCGCCACGACCGCGCTGCGTGAACTTCAGGAGCAACTGACAACGCTCCTCAAGGCGGAGTTCCCGCTCGTCGCCAGCCAACTCGACCAGCCGCACTGACCACGATCGCGGTCGCCTGGCGGCCCAGAAATGCCCGGACCGCCGAAATTCGGGACACTTGTTCGATTCGCTTAGATGATGTGGCTGTCGGCGCGGTCACTGGACATCATCCCTGGTCAGGGCCCGGGTAGCGACCTGCCGGATAGCGATGTCAGGGCCAGCAGCCAAGATCGAACGGTTCGGATGCTGGTGCACATAGTCCATCACAGAGAGTAAATAGCCTCTGACCTGCGTAAATAGATTGCACCTACCCGCCGGACCGGTCGGGGTGCCTACGCCGATGGCGCCTCCGCGGGCGCACCGGCGAAGCGGTCCAGATCGCGGACCGCTTCCACCACAAAGCTTGCCTGCAAGCGCTGCCGGTCCGGGCGACGGGCGAGGCTCGCCCATCGCCCGGACCGCGCCGCCGGGCAGCGTGTTCTGTCAGGGCTGCGTCGGGCTGAGGATCCCGTCTACCTCGGCGTCGGTGAGGTTGTAGTTGTAGAACGTGGTGTAGAAGGTCTTGATCTCTTTCTCGATGTTCACGTCGGCGAAGCGGTCGGGGTGCAGGGTCTTGGCCAACCACAGCGGCTGCAGCGCGGACTCGGCGCTGCGTGCGGCCCAGACGAACACTCCGCGCGGGTTGGTGATCACGTGGTTGTTCCGCACCGCGGCGACGGTCGACCACCGGTCGTCCTTGAGGATTTCCTCGCAGGTCGAGTGGTCGCGGCAGATGATGTAGTCCGGGTTCCAGGCGACCACGGTCTCGAGCGTCACGGATTTGGCGGTGCCCTGAACCCCACTGTTCTCTGTGACGGCCACGCCACCGCCCTGCCGCGCCCAGACCTCGGCGATCGTCTTGCTGCCGTCGGTGCTCAACGGGTTGTCCGCCGTGTAGTAGATCTTCGGACGCTCCGCGTCGGGAAGGTCCTTCGTACCCTCGGCGGCGCGGCCGAGCGCACTGTCGTAGAACTCGGTGAACTTCTTCGCCCGCCCCGGCGCATCCCCGCCGAGCACATCAGCGATGAAGGAGACGCCGTCCTTGAGCTTGTCGGAGTTCGGGAAGCTGGCGACATCGAGAGCCGGAATCCCCAGGGCGGTGATCTTCTTTCGGAGCGTGTTGTTGCCGGCAGAGAGCAACACCAGGTCCGGCTTCTGCCCCAGCAGGACCTCGTTGTTCACCGTGGTCGTGTCCGTGCCGAAGACGGCGGTCTTCGACGCGAGCGGCGGGTAGATCTTCTTGAACAACGGCAACGTCGTCAGGTTGGTCTCAGTCACGCCAACCTGTCGCTCGATCGCACCGAGCAGGAAGATGATCTGCGTCACCGCCGGATAGTTGGTGACGATCCGCATCGGGTGCGACGGCACCTTGACGCTGTTACCGGACATGTCGACGACGGTGCGCGTCGTCGCCTCGGCCTCGGCCGTCTGGTGGGCTGAACCGCTCGGGGTGCTGGTGGAGTCGTCACCACAGGCGGTCAGGGCCAGGAGAGCCAGCAGTGCTGCCACCAGGACAGCGGTGAGGCGGCGATACAGGAAGCGGATATCTGCCATGTGTGAATGCAGTCCTCGAACGAGTGCTTTGACAGGATCTTCGGTCAGGTGAGGGAGTTGCCCGCATGCTGGCGACGGTCGGTCAGCTCTGACCGACCTCGAGCCGCGGAGAGGCGCGATCGCCGCTGACGGCGAGCTGGCCCATCGGCCGTTCGTGACCTGACCTGGCCAAGGTCAGGTCGACGGGGGCCGGCGGGGAATCACAGGCGATCGTCGCCCGCGGGCGCGTTCCGCATGGTGTCGGGTTCGCGCCCGGCAACGTGAGACGGAGCCGTCGGTGGGCGGCGGATGTGCGTGCACGCCGTCCGCTGTGGAGGGTCACGCGTTGGGTAGGTACCTGTGCGCACAGTCCTGATCCCGGCTCGGTGGTCGGCTGAGGGCGTGCGACGCTGCACCAAGATCTCAACAAGTCCGCGTATGCGGTCTATGCTGGCAATATAGACCGCATCTGCGCCGATGTGTTGGATCCGGCAACGAATTTGCGGACTCACCTCGGTCGTGATGGGTGGTGGCCCTGGCGACGTCGGTCGTTGCCCTGGCGGGCGTGCCTCCCGGCGTCGCCCCGACCGTCATCCCGTCTGGGAGATCGTGAAGGCTCCGCCCTCCGCGCGGACTCCCACGGAGGGCAGTGCGGTAGGACACGCGAGGGTGGAGTGCCGCTGTGGGACCACGGCGGCGAGTGTCCGGATCGTGTCTCGGTATCGGATCTTCCAGCGGCTGTGATGCCGCCAAATCGGATCTTTGCTTGACAGGGTGCCGCAGATGAGGATCAATGTTGGAGAAGGTTCCTCGTCTGCGGATCAGGGTGCAGTGTCGCCCGTCGAGCTCTGAGTACCTAAAACATCGCTGATCGTGCGCGCGGCCGCTGTGGGTCGCGTCGCGCGCCCCTCACCGCGAAGGACGACGTGCGCGCACATTCACCTCCGCCGGCGGAGCCGCATCATGACGACCCGCCGCCGCCTCCCGCCGCCCCCGGCAGGGCGGTCGATGCGGCGTCTCACGTTCCCTGGTACAGGAGCATCCACGGACCGGTGAACGTCACCTGTACATCTGTTTCATGCTCGACCCCGTCGTCGTCGGCTGGGACCGAGCAAGAAGCGCTGACCTCGTCCGAACCCTGCTCACCGAGGCCACGAGACCGGAGTGCCAGGTCAGGCTGAGCTGGTCGGTCGGCGATGTCGCCCTGTGGGACAACCGCGTCCTGCTGCACTACGGGGTCCGTGACTACGGTGCTTTTCCGCGCGAGCTGGAACGGGTGCTGATTGCCCGTCCGTCGACGTTCATCGAAGAACTTGTCTGAGGACTGCCACCGAACGAAGGGCTGACGCCATTACGATCGCGGACAGCGGGCGCGGCGGGCGGCGTCGCTCCTCCGCCGAGCAGGCCGTGCTCTGGTTGCTGATCGGGTGTGTACTGCTGGCGTCCTCCGCCTACGGGGTGCTCCTCCTGGTCGGGCCGTATGTGAAGGAGCTGGGCGGCAGCGAGGCGACCTACGGGGTGCTGTGCGCGGTGGCCGCTCCGTCGGCCGCGGTGGCCCTGCTGCTGTTGCTCCGGTACCCGCGCCGGGTCGCGCCGCACCGGCTGCTGGCCGGCGCCTGCGTGCTGTACGCCGCCGCCGCGGTGTTGGCCGCGAGCACCGACTCGGTGGGCGGCTTGCTCGTCGTGGCCAGCATCGTCCTGGGAACCGCCTGGTCGGTGACCTACACGGCGGCGCCGATGATCGCCTCGGATCTGGCGACGGACGCCGACCGGGCCACTCTCATCGGGTACGCGACGGGGACGATCCAGGTCGGCTTCGGGGTCGGGCCGGTGCTCGGCAACGCTCTGCGCCGGGCTGGGCTGTCCTACCAGGAGGTCTTCGTCGCCGGAGCCGGTCTCGCGCTGGCCGCTGCCCTGTTGGTGATCCCGCTGGCAGCGTGCCTGCGACGCCTGGCAAGCGCCGCCCCCCGTGCGCGCGGGGCCGACAGAGCCGACCACGCCGAGGGAACCGACCACGCCGATGGGGCCGACCACGCCGATGGGGCCGACCACGTCAATGGGGCCGGCCGCGCCGACAATGCCCCTCCTGTGCCCGGGCCCGTCCTGCGGGTGAGCGAGGAACGGGAGCCAGCCGGGGCCGAGCCGGTCGTCGCGGGCACCCGGACCCGGCGCCTCCTGCGCTCGCCGAGCGTCGTGCCGCTGGCGATGGTCCTGCTGTGCGCCTGCATCTTCACGTCGATGAACAGCTTCCAGACCACCTTCGCAGACAGCCGTGGTCTCGATTTCGACCTGTTCTACGTGACGTACACGATCGCGGTCATCGCGGTTCGCCTGGGCCTGTCGCGTTTCCTGCGCGACAGCGCGTCCGATCGTGTCGTCGCGGTGACGACCATCGGCATGATGGTCGCGGTCACCGCGTTCGTGTTCGTCGGATCGAGTCCGGTGCTCTACTGTGCGGCCTCGCTCGCGTTGGGCTGCACGTACGGCCTCGGGCTCCCGGCCTTTCAGGCCCGCGCCGTCAACCTCGCGGGGCCCGCCGAGCGGGCGCGGATGCTGCCGATGGCGGGGCTGCTGTTCGAGGTCTCCATCCTGCTCTTCCCGCTGGTCGCGGGCGTGATCGTGAGCTCGGGCGGCTATCGCGGCCTCTTCGCGGTGCTTCTCGCCATTACCGCTGTCGTCACCGCGCTCGGCCAGATCCGCGGACGTCCGTTCGAGCGCCCGCCAGCGGACCCGCCACCGGGCCCGTCCGCGAGCTCCGCCAGGAGCCCACGGTCGAGCCGGTCCGTGTTCGAGCCGGCACGCGCGCAGGCGGCGCCGTCCGGGCTCGCGCCACCATCTTCGCGCAGGCACACCGACTGACGTCCGCCCCGGGTGCGGCCGTGGCCAGGGCATCCAGAAGCGGCCCGCGAGCCGCGTTCATCACCGATCTGGAGGGTCCGATGTACTTCTCCGCCAGCTACGACCAGGGCCGCGGGCGGTTCCTCGCGGCCGCGTCCGACCGGGGCGCGCGCCTGCGGTCGTTCCGCAACGACACGGCCCGCGGTGCCGAAGGCGAGGAGCTGTTCACCGACGTCGCCTGCCTTGACGGTGCCGCCGCCGGCAGCGGTTCCGGCGACCGCGGCGCGGCGCTGGTGCTGGTCAGCGGGACGCACGGAGCGGAGGGGTTCGCCGGCTCTGCCTGCCAGCTCCGCTTCCTGACGGAGTTCGAACCGGCGTCCGTCCCGGGACTGTCAGTCGTGCTGGTACACGCGCTGAACCCGTTCGGCTTCTCGCACCGGCGCCGGGTAAACGAGCACAATGTCGACATCAACCGGAACTTCGTCGACCACGGTCGCGTCCCGGTCAACGAGGGTTACGCCGCGCTGCATCCACTGCTGCTGCCCGCGGACTGGGGCGGCTCCGCGCACGCCGCCGCGGACGAGAAGATCCTGCTGCACGTCGCCGAAGAGGGGGAGCGCGCGACCCAGCTCGCCATCACCGCGGGCCAGTACGACCACCCCGACGGCCTGTTCTACGGCGGGACGGCGCCGTGCTGGTCGAACGTGACCTGGCGGTCGATCATCCGGGAGCATCTTGCCGGCTACGACCAGATCGCCTACATCGACCTGCATACCGGGCTGGGGGAGCGGGGCGCGGCCGAACCGATCTTCCGCGGTGGTGCCGACGCGGCGGCGCCCGCCCGGGCCAGGGCCTGGTACGGGCCGGCGCTGACCGATTCCGACGAGGGGACGTCCAGCTCGACGCCCATCGGCGGCAACTCGGCCCAGGCGCTGGTGGAGGAGCTTCCCGGTGTCGAGCTGACAGCCATCACCCTTGAGTTCGGCACGCAGGACGCGCTGACGGTCCTGCGTGCCCTGCAGGCCGACAACTGGCTCTGGCAGCGGGGCACCTCGGTGGACGAGGATCGGGCCGCGGGCATCAGGGCGCTCGTCCGCGACGCGTTCGCCCCGGACGATGAGCGGTGGCGCGCCGAGGTCCTCGACCGGGGCCTGAGGATGATCGGCCGGGCGGTGGCCGGCCTCACCGGCGCCCCGCCGCCCGCGCCACTGAGCTGACGGGCCCGGCGCCAGCGGTCCGGGCGCTGTGATCCGGCGCGGTCCCCCGGCGTCAGTCGCCGATGACGAGGCGGTGCTGTGCGCGGGCGACCGCGGTCACCTCGGACGGCGGCACCAGGCGCAGGTCGAGCCGTCCATCGGGGAACATGGTCGTCACGAGCCGCAGGTCGGTGCGGCGCAGGCCGTCCGAGGCGAGGTCGCGCAGGGCATCCGCGAGGACGAGGTGGGCGACGCCCACCCCGGATCCCGACCCCTCGACGGTTGTGCCCGCGCTGACTATGCCCGCGGCACCCGTGCCCGCGGCACCCGTGCCCGCGGCGAGGCCTCCGACAACCGCGCCCTCGACGACGCCTCCGGCGACTGTGCCGTCGACCATCACCACGTCCGGGCCCAGCCGGGTCGGGTCCACCCGCAGCGCGCGCACCCGACCGACCTCGCCCGTCCAGACCGCGCCTGTGCGGTGAACGACCACCGCACCGACTCTCCGGGCCCCGGCAGCCCCGTCCGCCGCGCCGACGACGGAGTGCCGGCGTCCGTCGGGCAGCAGCGAGCGGCATCGGATCTCGACGCCGTGCCGCGCTGCCCAGACGACGGCCGAGTGGTGCAGCACCTTCGCGCCGTGCCGGGACATGGCCATCATCGTGTCGTAGTCGATCCGGGCCAGGGTCCGGGCGTCGGGGATCAGCTGCGGGTCGGCGGTGCAGATGCCGGGGGAGTCGGAGAAGATCTCGCAGCCGGGCGCGCCCAGCGCGGCCGCGGCGGCGATCGCGGAGAGGTCGGAGCTGTTCCGTCCGAGCATCACCGGACGTCCGTGCGGCCCGACGGCCTGACCGCCGGGCACGACGACAACTCCACCAGGCTCAGCCGCCTTCCTCAGCGCCGTCGCGTTGATCTCGACCAGGTCGGCGTGGTGTGGTTCGCCCATCCCGACGAACCCGGTGTCGGCGGCGGTCAGGGCGTGCGCCGCGAGACCGGCGTCGCGCAGCGCCGCGGTCATGAGCGTCACGTTGACGGTCTCGCCGCTCATCAGCGCGGCTGCGAGCAGCTCCCGGTCGGGATCGGGGCTGACCGCACGCATCTGCGCCGAGAGCCGGTCGGTCTCGCCGGCCACCGCGCTGACCACCACGACCACGCGTGCTGATGACCGCCCACCGCGCCGGCTGGCGACGTGCCGCGCGATCACCCGGTGCGCGCCGGGCGATGCGAACGACGCGCCGCCGAACTTGAGGACGAGCGGCTCCGGTTCCCCGCTCATGCCCATGACGACTCGGCCGCCAGCCGCGCGATCTCCAGCGCCGTCAGCGCGGCGCCGACGACCAGGTTGTCGGCGACCACCCACAGCAGCAGCGAGCACGGGTCGTCCGGGTCGGCGCGGACCCGCCCCACGTGGACTAGCGCGCTGCTCTCCGGGGACGCGCACACTTGCCGCGGCATCGGATAGCCGTCGTCCGCGCCGTAGATCCGCAGCCCGGGAGCCGCGCGCAGGACGTCGAGCGCGTCCCGGGCGTCGACCGGTCTGTCGAAGGTGACGTGCACTGCCTCCGCATGTCCGTTCACCACGGGGACGCGCACCGCCGTAGCGGCGACCCGAAGCCCCGGCAGGCCGAGGATCTTGCGCGGCTCGCGGCGCAGCTTGTGCTCCTCGTGCGAGATCCCGTCGTCGTCGCGCAGACCGATCTCGGGCACCAGGCTGAACGCCAGCGGCTGCCCGAACCGGCCCGACGCGCCGGCGGACGGCCCGGTGGACTGCGCCCGGTCCAGGATCGCCCGTGACGTCGCCGCGAGCTCGTCGAGGCCACGCAGGCCGCCGCCGGACGCCGCCTGATAGGTCGCCACGATCAGCCGCTCCAGCTCGCCGAGCGCCCGCAGCGGGTGCAGCGCGCGGACGAGCTGGATCGTCGAGCAGTTCGGAACGGACGCGATCCCGCGGGCGGGCCGGGTGGCCATCGTCTGCGGGTTCACCTGCGGGACCACCAGGGGGATGTCGTCGTCCATCCGGAACGCCGAGCTGTTGTCGACGACCAGCGCGCCGGCCGCGGCGACGACCGGGCCGAGCTCCCGGCTGATCGGCGCCCCGGCGCTGAAGATCGCCAGGTCGAGCCCGGACGGGTCGAAGTCGTCCAGCGCGACGACCTCGTCGACCTTCAGCGACAGCCCGTACTCGGCGGCGAGGTCCCGTCCGGCGGAGCCGGCCGATGCCACCGGGACGACCCGCCCAAGGCCCGCCAGAGCACCGGAGTCGAGCAGCTCCAGGCACTGCTTGCCGACGACGCCCGTCGCGCCGATGACGGCGATGTCCACTGTGCTCGTCCTCTCTCGCGCCGCTGTGTCCGTTCTGTCGGTCAGTCCGTGCCGACCGCGGCCTCGTCGGCGAACTGGGCGTCGAGGTCGACCCAGCCGCCGTCGGCGAACAGCACCTCACCGGTGACGTAGGTGGCGGCGTCCGAGGCCAGGAACACCGCCGGCCCCGCGATCTCCGCCGGCCGCGCCCAGCGTCCTAGCGCCACCTTCTCCGCGTACGCGCCCGCCCACGCCTTGCTGGCCCGGATGGGCTCGGTCAGCGCCGTCTCGACCGGACCGGGCGCGATCGCGTTGACGCGTACCCCGCACGGCCCCAGCTCGGCGGCGAGGACGCGCACCATCTGGGCCAGCGCGGCCTTCGTTCCGGCGTAGATCACCTGTCCGGGCTCGACCACCCGGCTGCTGATCGAGGAGATCACGATGATGCTGCCGTGACCCTGCGCGGACATGATCCGGCCGGCCCCGCGCAGGACGTGGAAGCCGCCGCGCAGGTTCACGTCGGTGACGGCCTCGAACTCGGCGTCGGTGTACTCGACCAGCGGCTTCCTGATGTTGATCCCCGGGGTGCCGACCGCCACATCGAGCCGGCCGTGCTCTGCGGCGACCTTGTCCAGCATGGTGTCGACGTCCGCGGACCTGCGCACGTCGACCACGCTCGCCTCGGCCCGGCCGCCGACGGCCTCGATCATGCTCGCGGTCTCCGCGACGCCCGCACGGTCCAGGTCGGCGCAGGCGACGAACGCGCCGTTCTCGGCGAAGGCGATCGCGATCGCCCGGCCAATGCCCGACGCCGCACCGACGACCGCCGCGGTCCTGCCCTCGAGTCCCAACATTCCCGCTCCGTTCTGCTCTACTGTGTGGCGTCCCGGTGTCTGCGGCTGAAGCCGTCGAGGATCGCCTGGATGGTCTGTTCGGACCGGACGTGGACCATGCAGAGGATCCGGTCGCCGGGCCGGGTGTGCCGCGCGAAGTGGGCGTTGACCAGGTCGTCGTCGCTGGTGGGTCGGGTTCGGTACAGGTCTGCGGGCACGCCGATGCCGGCGAGTCGTCCTGACCGGCGGTCGAACCGCGCGCCCGGCGCGAGCGCCCGCGCCACCCGCGACGCGAGGTCGCCGATCCGGGCGTCGCGCCGCTCCCGCTGCGGATCGGGGTAGAGCACCGCTCCAGGCAGCCGCCCGTAGGCGCGCATCGCGCAGTAGGCGACAGGGTTGTAGGTGCGCAGCACGCTGATCCGTGGGAACTCCGCCCTGCTCACGACGTCGTCGAGCAGGGCCAGCCAGCTCGCGCTGAACGCGGCGCCGCCCCGCAGGTCCCGGGCGACGAACTGGACGCCGATGTGCAGGAACCGCTCCCCGTCGGCTGTCGACGCCCAACTCGCTCCGAGTACCCCGACCGGACGTCCGCTGCCGTCACCGCTGCCGGTAGCGTCGCCGTCACCGGTGTCGAGGCAGACGACGAGGTGCTCGGCGGAGCGGAACAGGTCGGGGCGGGCTGCGAACAGCGCGTCCATCCGGAGGTCGGGCAGCGCCCTCGCCAGACCGGCCTTGAGCCAGGCGTCCGCCGCCGGGCCGAGCGGGTTGCGGCCGGCGGAGAAACGCAGCAGGCCGTCGTCCGCACCGATCGGAGCCGGGACGGAGCCGGTCGGGGCCGGGTCGGTCGGGACACTGGTGGCGGACACTGCTCAGACGACCCCGGCGGCCAGGGTGCGGCCCGCCTCGAGCGCGTCCGCTGGCTGGGCCACCACGTGCCGGTAGAGCTCGATGAAGTAGGCCACCCACAGGCTGGCGACGACGGTCACGTGCTCGATCACCCGCCTCTCGTCCTCGGGGGTGTTCACCAGGGAGGCCAGGACCTCCCATACGAACGTGGCGTGCTCGTCCTCGATGTCCGTGCCGACGTGGCGGCGGGCTCCGGCGAGCTTCTCCCGGCCCAGCGACTCCTCCAGGTTCCGCACCCAGGACGGCTGGGTCTTCGTCGTCACGTACTCGACGAAGTAGACGCTGCTCAGCAGGGCCAGCGGTGTTCCCTCGAACTCCATGCCGTACTGCAGGTAGCCGGTGAGCAGCTTGGTGGACTGGAACGGCTCGGTGGAGTAGATCTCCTCCTTGGTGACGCCCACCTTGGCCAGGTCGCCGGCGAACCACTCGTCGTGCAGCATCTCGTCCTCGACGTAGTGCGCCCACTTGGCGCCCCGCACCGGGTCCCGCTTCGTGAAGTAGCCGATCGCGAGCGCGTCGACGGTCCGCTTGCGGCGTAGCCGCAGGATCGTCTCGATGTTGTGGCGCTTGTAGTACTCGAGGTTGATGTCCGACCCGGACCTCTGGTGGTCCGCGTACGGCACTTCGGCGTAGAACTTCTCGATCTTGGCGTCGAGCAGCTCGTCGACCTGGCTGCGCAAATCCGATGTGGTGGTCGCCGGCCGGGCGCGAGCCGCGGCTCGCGGCTCGCCGAACCAGTCGCGCGGGTTGTCGTCCATCGAGGTCTCCTCTCGGGGGGTTCGGTCCGGCGCGGGCGCGGTGGCGCGGGGCACGGTGTGGTTCGGAGCGGGAGATTCACGGGGCGCGGTTTTACCGGGCGGGGGTCAGCAGCCGCAGTCGGGGGTGCGCCGCCGCCGCAGCCGCCGGGCCGGAACCGGCCCGGCGACGGTGCTCCCGTCCTCGTCCGTCATGACGGTGTCGGCGCAGGTGAACGTGAGCGCGTACCGGGTCGTGGGGGTCAGGCCGAAGCCCAGGTGCACCACGCCGTTGCTCGCGCCGTACATCTCGTTCAGGCCGCAGTTGCCGGGCTGCTGGTGCAGCACCGGGTTGAGGCCGATGCCGAACTCCCACACGATCCGGTAGGCGTCGTCCACGGCGTAGAGGTCGGTCAGGGCCGCGACCGCGCGTTTCGCCGCCGGCTCGGCCGGGCGGACGTCCGTCACCATGCCGTCGGCCAGGTCGAGGATCACCGGACTCTCGCGCAGGACGTCGAGGTCCTCGAACAGTCTGGCCTGCTCCGCAAGGCATACCAGGTCGTCGCCGCGGTGCACGATCGGCGCGCCGTACAGCGTGACCGACCCGTTCAGGCCGAGCCGCCGTGAGGTGTCGAAGAGGTACAGCCCGGTCGGCGCGGCGCTTGCCTCACCCGACGGCGCGATCTGCTGCTCGCCGGGCGCGAGCGGGCCGGCCTGCTGGTTCCATTCGTAGTCGCCGGAGACGGTGAAGGTCGCGGATGTCGACTCACGCGCCGCGGTCAGCCAGACGAACGGGGTCTCGCTGAGCGCGGCGAACAGCCGGTCCGCCCGCGCCTCGAGGGCGACGGGGTCGGTGTGCTCCACTGCGGTCAGGAAGTAGGCGACCTGGGCATCGGTGACGGGCGTCGATCCGCAGGGCATGACCACGACTCGCCGGGTCGGGCCGATCGCGGCGGGCTCCGGGGAGGTGACGAAACGGTCCGGGCAGACCACGAAGATGTCGGCGTCGGCCGGGCAGCGGCCGGAGAGCAGCACCGCCTCGAGGGACTCGTCGGTGTCGATCGCGCCGATTCCGCAGTGCCGATACCGGGTGCTCGGGGCGAGCACGAAATTCTCGACCCGGTCGGCCTGGGTCAGCAGCAGGAATGTCTCGCTGGGGTTCCCGAACTCGCGGTGCCGGTCCGGATGCACGACGAACAGGGTCACAGGGCCACCCCCGGGCTCGGGAAGAATTGCGCGGGTGAATTCGTGGAGAAAAGCGTCGCGATGCACATCGGAAAGAAATGTGCCGAGAGAAGGCGTGCGGTGGTGGAACTCGATCTGGGGTGGGTCGGCCCGGTCAAAGCCGACCCACCCCAGTCGACGGCATCAGCCGAGGAGGGTGCCCAGGTAGCGGTCGTTCTTCTTGACCTGGATCTTCTTCTGCTGCTCCATGCTGGTCACCTCCTTTTTCTCATCCCGTAGGGTCGGGCTGTCGACGAGCCGGACAGTGCGCTCGTCGCGCCGATCAGCTGGCCAGGCCGACCGGAGTCTGGGACGGCACCACCGTGACCTCGCGGTCCGGGGTGCCGAGGAGTACTTCGCCGTTGCCGTTCGTGACGACGGTGCCGGGGGCGATGATGTCGAGGTGGTACTGGGTGAACGGAGTGAGCCCGATTCCCCAGTGCAGGCATCCGTTCTCGGCGCCGAACACCTCGTTCATCGCGTGGTTCCCGGCGAGCAGTTCGTGGGTGGTGTTTACGGCGTGGCCGATCTCCCACACGAGCCGGTAGCGGGAGTCGACCAGAAAAAGGGCTTCGAGCATCTCGATGACCCTCTGGCCGCCCAGGTCGGTGGCGGCGAGGTGTGTTATCTCGCCGTCTTCGACAGTAGCTGTTACCGGGTGGTTGTGCAAGGGCCAGAGTTCGCTGTGAATGCGCTTCTGGTCGCGGCGCGCGAATGACGGGGTGCCGGAATGCAGAATCGGGAAACCGCCGATGACGATCTCGCCGTCGAGCGGGAGCCGCAGGTGTTCTCCGAACTCCCTGATGTCAATCGGCAGAACGCTGATCTCCCCGCCGGGGACTATCTGCTGCTCGCCCCAGTCAACCCGCCCGGCCTGCTGGTTCCACACCAGCTCGCGCTCCCACAGCCGCAGGCGCGCAACGGTGCCGAACCGCTCGTCCCGATACTCGAGCAGGTCGCCGCGTTCGGCCAGCTCGAAGAAGCGGTCGGAGAAAGCCTCCTGCGCGTCCGGGTCAGTCGTCTCCACACAGCGCAGGAAATGTTCCAGTGTGGCGTGGTCGGTGGGAGTGGAGTTGCACGCCATGCCGAGCAGCTTCCGGCGTGGGCCGAGAACGTCCTGCGGCGGCGACTCGAAGAAGCAGTCGGGCGACATGACCAGCACGTGGGCCTGCTCCGGGACGTCCTCTCGCATTATACGTTCGAAATCGGTGTTCCCGCCGGTGAAAACGATGACCCGATGGCCGAGATAACCGTCGGTGTTTACTACTCGCACCGACTCCAGCAGCGACGTGTTCGTCACCAGGCAGAATTCGGTGCCGGAGGGATCGCCGAACTGGCGAATTCTCGTGGGGTCAACGACGAGTTCTGGCATGGAATTTCCTCCGAGGCGAGGGTGGCTGGCGGCGCCCGTCTCCCGGCGGGCCGCTGCTCGCATTGAGGATGCATCTCCTCGGTCGCCTTCGACCGTGTGAGCTAAATGTTCGTGCCACGGTTCTGCGTATCTGGTTGACGCATCAACGGCACCGTCGTCGTGCGGTGTGCGTCAGGAACCAGGGAGCCGCAGTTGCTCTCAGGGGTGGCCGGGGATATCTTTCTCCGGCTACCCCGATCCGCTGACCGAACGGATCTGCTGTGAACGAATATTATCGTGCCCGGCCGGGATAGGGAAGGGCTGAGAGGTAAGAAAATTCGCGCTTCGTGGGTCGAGTTGTTTGCCGTGCCTACGCCGTGCCAGGCACGCCGAACGCACACAGCCTGTCGAGGTCATGGGAATCGTCGTCGCCTCAGCCGTTCTGACCCGGGGCGAGCCGGGCGGGAATCGGTACGCAGGTGCGAACCTCGCGGCTGCCATCGAGGGTAGGCAGATCGACCCCGGTCACGTGCACCGGAACGCCGTAGAGACTGCTGAGGCTTTCGCCCGTCACCACCTCGTCCGGATGTCCGTTCGCCACGACCTGCCCGTCCTTCATCAGCACCGCCCGGTCAGAGTAGGTCAGGGCGTGTGACGGCTGATGGGACGTCATGATCACCGAATGGTCGTCCTGGGCGAGCTCCGTGACGACCTGGAGGATGCGCACTTCGTTGCCGTAGTCCAGGGCGGCGGTTGGCTCGTCGAGAATGAGCACGGGTGCCTGCTGGACGAGGGCGCGCGCCAGCAGGACGAGCTGGCGCTCACCCCCGGAGAGCTGGGCGAACGAGCGGTCGGCGAGTCGTGCCACCCCGAGCCGGTCGAGCTGTTCGAGCGCGCCGCGCCGGTCAGCCGGGCTGGGCGAGGCCAGCGCGCCGAGATGCGGCGTGCGGCCCATGACCGCGATGTCGAGCGCGGTGAACGGGAACGGTGTTGACGCGCTCTGCGGTACGTAGGCGACCAGCCTCGCGAGCTCGCGGGCCGAGAGGGCGACGACGTCATGTCCACTGATCTGGACGGTGCCTCGCCGTGGCCGGAGCAGGCCCAGCAGGCACTTCAGCAGGGTGGTTTTGCCCGCCCCGTTCGGCCCGAGCAGGCAGCAGACCTCGGATTCCTCGACGGTCAGCGTCACCCCGGTCAGCCGGTGGCCGCCGCGGGGGTAGGTGAAGGTAAGATCGTCGAGCTGAACGCGCGGAATGGCGGGCCCGCCCGCCTTCGCCCTCGCTCCGCGCGCCGCCTCAGGGGGTGTCCCCGCGGCCGCTTCGGGCGTCGTTTCGGAGGTCAGAGCCACTGGCGGCCAGCCTTGGCGAGGAGCGCGACGAAGAACGGCGCGCCGATGAGTGCGGTCAGGATGCCCAGCGGCAGGTCGAGCGTGGTGGCGGTGCGCGCGACGTCGTCGACGACGAGCAGGTAGGCGGCGCCGAGCATCGTCGTCATCGGAAGCATGCGGTTGAACGACGGCCCGACGGCGAACCGTGCCAGGTGGGGGACGACGAGACCGACCCAGCCGATGATGCCCGCGATGCTGACGGCGGTCGCCGTCATGAGCGTGGACGCGGTGATCGTCACTGCCCAGATCCTCGTCCGGTTCACCCCCAGGGAGCGGGCCTCATCATCGCCGGTGGCGAGGACTGTCAGCGGCCAGCGCACCGCGTAGAGCACGATGAGACATACCCCGATGATCATGCTGGGCAGGATCAGGCTGTGCATGCTGGCCCGGCCCAGGTTCCCGAACAGCCAGAAGGTGATCTCCGGCAGCGTGGTCTCCGGGTTGGCGAGGTACTGCGCGCTCGAGATCAGCGCGTTGAACATCGCTCCGATGATCACTCCGCCGAGCACCAGGATGATCAGTGAACCGCGCCCCACCACCCGCGCGATCGTCACGGCCAGCACCGCCGCGAGCAGCCCGCAGCCGAACGACATCGTCTGCAGCGCCGCGGTCGGGAGGCCGATCAGGATCGACACCGACGCGCCGAAGCCCGCTCCCGCGGCCACCCCGAGCACCTCCGGGGAGACCAGCGGATTGCGGAACATCGTCTGGTAGGCCGCTCCCGATGAGGAGAGCGCCGCCCCCACCAGCAGCGCGGCGAGGATGCGTGGCAGGCGGATGTTCATGACCACCGCCCGGTCCTGGCCCTGGACACCGGCACCGATGCCGGCGACCTCGTGGGCGAGGATCCGCACGACCGTCACCGGGCTCAGCGAGTATCGGCCAAGGCCGAAGGAGATCACCACGAGGACCAGCAGCACGACGCCGAGCAGGATGGTGCGCCCGCTGTCCGCCGGCCACAGCCGCATCTGCGCTCTGACCGGCTCGGCAGCTTCGACCGGCCTCGCCGGCACCGCTTTCTGGCGTGCGTCCGCCGACTGTGACTCGGCCGTCGTCTCGTCCGCCCTCGTCTCGTCCGCCGTCGTCTCGTCCGCTGCTGGTGGGACCGCCGGCGGTGGGACCGCGGGCGGCGATGGGATGGTCGGTGGCGCGCTCACTGGTGCGCCGCCTGCCTGGTCGGAAGGCCCCTGATGATCGGTAGCACCTTACTGGCGAACAGTCGGACGGAGTTCTGCTGCACCCGCAGTGGGACAGTGCCGCTGAACGAGGGGCGGATGTTGACCTGCTCGACGCCCAGCTCGTCCCGTAGCGCGGTCAGCCGCCGGGCCACGGTCTCCGGGCCGCCGACGATCGCCGTCTCGCGGAGGAACCGGACTGGGTCGAGTTCGGGGGGACCGGCTGTCCGATGGCCGTGTTCGTCGCCACCGAGGGACGCCAGCCGTCCGGTGAGCCGTTCCACGATCGGCCGGGCGATCTGGTCCGCCTCCCCGTCGGTTCGTGCGACCAGGCAGAACCGCTCGACCCGCAGGTCCGCGGTGCGGCCGCCTCGGGAGACGTACAGTGCGGCCTGCTCGGCCATCGCCTGGGTCGTCCCGGTGGCGGCGAGCAGGAGCCCGTAGCGTCTGCCCGCCGCCCAGACGATCGACTCGTCGGTGTGGGCCGCGATCTCGACGGGCGGATGCGGGTGCTGCACGGGCGTCGGCCCGACGCGGTACTGCGCCCCGTCGGCGACGACGGAGCACCCCCGCCAGTACCTGAGCACGGTGTCGAGCGCCTCGGGCAGGTCGGCGTCGCCGCCCGGGCACCGGGTGACCCGGGCGTAGTCGGCGACGGGCCAGCCCACGCCCAGGATCACCCGGCCGCCGGAGAGGCGGTCGAGGGTGGCGAGATCCGCGGCGAGCCGGATCGGGTCGTACTGCGCCACGTGCAGCGCCGTGAACCCGAGCCTGATCCGGCTGGTGACGGCTGCGGCCGCCGCCGCGAGTGGGATCGGTGCCGGCTGTGCCCGCAGTGTGCGGGAGCCGACCGAGGTGAGATGGCCGTCGGTGAACCAGAGACTGTCGAAGCCGAGGGCCTCGGCGGTCCGGCTCAGCTCCGTGACTGAGGTCGGACCGCCCGTCTCGAGGTCGCCGCGGCCACCGGGAAGACCGAATCGCATGTCGGTAGTCACGATCATTTGTCCTCGACCTGCAGGATCAGGTCGCGATCGGCCTCGGTTGGTTCGTAGTGGAAGAACTTCTGGTAGAAGTCGCGGGTCTCGGCGCACATGTCGAGGTCGGTGAACAGGTCGGGGTGCAGCGCCTGGGGCGCCCACTGGATCTGCAGCGCCTCCTCGGGGCCGAACCGGTCCCACGGGCAGAGGCCCTGTGGGTTGAAGCGAAGCCGGTTGCCCTTGACGGCCGGTGGAATCGGCGGAGTCTTCGGAGTCGCCGCATCCGGCGACGAGCGCGGCCATCGTGACGGTGACCGCGGGCGCCACAATCCGACCGTTGCCCGGCGGACGCACACCCGGCCGCCGCCCATCCGGAGGGGACCCGGGCGGAGGGCTTGCGGCCGGTCACGCTCAGGGCTTCCGCCGCAAGCTTCGAGCGAGTGCCGCGGAATGCGGATGGACCGTGGTCTCACGTGTTCCCCCCGACCATGGGCATGACCTGACAATCAGAAAGTGATCAATTGGCTACCGGTGGTGCGTCCGCGCGCGGGGTAGGGCGCCGCCACGGCTGGGGCGGGGAGCCGGCGCCGTCGCTTCTCCTTAGGAGCGGAACAAGAAGAGCATAACTTCCGCATCTGCGGATTGTCAGCGCCAGCCGTCCCCTGATCTGCGGTTTCTGGCGCTGCCGGGTCGCGCCGGTAACGGCCCGGTGTTCCCGAGGTACTCGGCTTGTAAAACCAGTCGAGGTCGACGTTCACCGAAACCCAGGGTCGTCCGTTATTACACCATTTAGACCTAGATGACCTGTATGTCAGGACCGGGCTGCCTCGCAGGGTGGGGCAGGCTCTGTCGTTGCCGCAACTGCGGGGGAGACCGAGACGGATGCTCCTCATCTGCGGATACTTACTACGCTGCGGGCAGCAAACGCTTCGGAGCATCGGTGCCGGGGCTCTTGCCCGGCCCCGTAGGCACCCCCCACCCC
>NZ_FZMO01000021.1 GCF_900197875.1 Frankia canadensis
GACCCGATCCGAACAATCAACCACGTAGCTGTCTCACCACACGAACGTGCGGAAGACAGGGCTAGGTAGGCCTCGCGACGGCGCCATCCAGGCCCGGACGATCACCACAGGGGCGAGAAACCGTGTTCCCGCGGGAACACCCGGACGGGCCGACCGCCGACCGCCGACCGCCGGCCTAGTCCGTCTGGTTCGGCGTGGTCGGCCCGACCGGGGGAACGGGCGGGGTGGGCAGGGGATAGCCAGCGGAGGCGGCGCGTGCGTGGCCGGCGCGCAGCTCACGCTCCAGCTCGGTGATCGCGGCGCGGGCGCCGCCCCGCCAGGGCAGGCCGCGTGCCGACGGCGACGCGGCGCCCATCGCGACGGGATCCGGCGGGGCATAGCGGCCGCGCAGGTACTCGCCGATCCAGCGCCCCTGCGCACCGGCCAGGTCCGGGGCGTCGCTGAGGTGGAAGACCCAGGCCGTGCGCAGGTCGAACACGCCGCCGAACCGGGGCGAGTCCGCCACGTCCGGCAGCAGCGCGCGGGTGCCGTCCGTCAGCACGACCGCGTCGAAGGTTCCGAGTGACGCCTCGTCGCCGGGAGGGTCGGCTGGTGCGCCGTGGATCTCGAACGGCGGGGCGGCCGGGCTGGTGGTGGTCACGCCGGCGCTCGTCAGGCGCAGCGTGCCCGCGGCCACCTCGACGACGCGGTCGGCGCAGCCATAGGCCGCGAGGGCGGCGAGGGCGGCCGGCGTCACCGGAGCGGGGGTGACAGCGGTCACCGGGAGGCCGCCGTCGACGAGGGCGATCGTCGCGGCGGCGGAGGCGGCGTCGAGGCCGAGGACGGCGACACTGGGAAGTCCGGTCACGACGGGGCACTCTAACGGCTGGTCCATCGGTCACCGTCCGCGTGCCGTGGCGAGGGGCGCACTACGGTGGAACCATGAGCGTCGCGGCCCCCCAGCACGGTGCCCCTGCTGGTCACGGTGGCGCGGGTGCCCCTGCCGCGACGGGGGCGTCGCTGTGGTCGTTCGAGGTGGTGCAGTCGTCGTCGCCCGGAGCGCGCTGAGCCGCGTCATCCGGCGGCGTCGGTCAGTTCGCCGACGAACTGCTCGACGACGTCCTCCATCGTGACGACCCCGACGGTCCGGCCGGACCTGTCGGCGACGCGGCCCAGGTGGCTGCCCGCCCGCTGCATCCGCCGCAGCGCCTGGTCCAGCGGGGTGTCCGTGGCCAGCTCCACCATCTGGTGCAGACGCAGCGGGGCCAGCGGGGTGTCGAGCCGGTCCGCGGGGACGCCCAGCACGTCCTTGGCGTGCAGGAAGCCCGCGATCTCGGCGTCGTCGCCGGGGGGAAGCACCGGGAAGCGGGAGTAGCCCGTTCGGGCGACCACGGCCTCGAGGTCGCGGGCGGAGATGGTCCACGGGACCGTTTCCACCCGTGACAGGGGAACCATCACCGCGCCCACCTCGTGCTCGGACAGTTCCAGAGCGCTGGTGAGACGTTCGTGCTCGGCCTGCTCGAGCAGTCCCTCCTCGGTCGACTCGGCGATGATCGCGGCGAGCTCCCGCGGGCTGTAGGCGGAGGCGAGCTCGTCGCGCGGCGACACCCCCGCCAGCCGCAGCACCCGGTTGGCGAACCCGTTGAGCAGCTGGACGAACGGGCCGGTGGTCCGGGCGAACGCGATCAGCGGCGGCCCGAGCCACAGCAGCGCCCGCTCGGGCCCGGCGATCGCCAGGTTCTTCGGCACGATCTCGCCCAGCACCATGTGCAGCGCGGAGACGATGGTCAGCGCGACCGCGAAGGCGATCACGTGCCGCGCGGCATCCGGCACCCCGAGCGCGTGCAGCAGGTCGACCAGCAGGTGCGCGACCGTCGGCTCGGCCACGGCGCCGAGCGCGAGCGAGCACAGGGTGACGCCGAGCTGGGTGGCGGCCAGCAACGTCGAGAGGTGCCCCAACGCGCCGATCACCGAGCGGGCGCGGCGGTCGCCGGCCTCCACCAGCGGTTCGACCCGGTCGCGGCGCGCGGAGACGATGGCGAACTCGGCGCCCACGAAGAACGCGTTGCCGGCGATCAGGGCCAGCCCGGCGACCAGTGCGAGCAGCGTCACGATGCCCATGCCCGTCCGTCGTCGTCGGCGCGTGGGGTCGGCGTGCCGTGGACGCGCAGCCGCACCCGGTCGATGCGATGGTGGTCGAGCGCGACGACCGTCAGGGACACGTCGCCGATCCGGACCTCGTCGTCGACCCGGGCGAGCCGGCCGAGATGGGCGAGCACCAGGCCGGCGATCGTCTCGTACGGCCCGTCGGGCAGCCGCACGCCGGTGGCCTCGGTGGTCTCGTCCGGGCGCAGCAGGCCGGACAGCACCCAGGCGCGCCGACCCACGGGCACCACGCCGGGTGGGGACGGCAGGTCGTGCTCGTCCACCACCTCGCCGACGAGCTCCTCGACGAGATCCTCCAACGTGACGATGCCGGCCACGCCGCCGTACTCGTCGATGACCGTCGCCAGCTGCAGGCCGTGCCGGCGCAGCCGTGCGAGCAGGGTGTCGCAGTCCAGTGAGGCGGGTACGAGCAGCGGCGCCACCATGAGATCCCGGACGGTCACCGTCCCCCGGCGCTCCGGCGGGATCCGGAACACGTCCTTGACGTGCACCACGCCGGTCACCCCGTCGACACCCTCGATCTCCCCACCCCGCGCCCGCGTGCGGACGGGGAACCGGGAGTGCCCGGAGTCGCGCGCGACCCGCAGCAGCTGCGCGGCGGGCGCGTCGGCGTCGGCCCAGACCGTGCGCACCCGGGGGGTCATCACGTCGGCGGCATCGCGGTCGCCGAAGCGCAGCGAGCGGCGCAACAGGACCGCGGTGCTGGTCGGCAGGGTGCCCTGGCGGGCCGAGGACCGCACGATCGATCCCAGCTCGTCGGGGGAGCGCCCGGCACGCAACTCGTCCTGCGGCTCGACGCCGAGCATCCGCAGGATCGCGCCGGCGCTGGCGTTCAACACCGTGATCAGCGGCCGGGCCAGCCACGAGAACCAGATCTGCCAGCCGGCGACGGCGCGTCCCGCGCGCAGCGGCTCGCTGATCGCCCAGTTCTTCGGCACCAGTTCGCCGAACACCATCTGGCTGACCGTCGCGACGGCGAGGGCGACGGCGAGCGCCAGCACCGAACCCGGCGTCGGCGGCAGGCCGGCCGCCCGTGCCACCGGCCGCAGCAGGGTGGCCAGCGCCGGCTCGGCCAGGTAGCCGACCGCCAGCGAGGTGACGGTGATGCCCAGCTGCGCGCCGGAGAGCTGGAACGACAACGAGTGCACGGCCCGGACCACCGCCCGGGACCGCCGGTCGCCGCCCGCGACGGCCAGCCGCTCGGCCTGATGCGGCTCGATCGCCACCAGGGCGAACTCCGCCGCGACGAACACCGCGTTGGCCGCGATCAGCGCCAGCACGGCGGCGAGGTAGCCGAGTGCCTGGATCACCCGGCGCCGCCGGCGGCGGGTGTGGTCGGGGTCATGGGCGAGCGCTACCCGATCGCGCGGCCCACACACGTCGGGCGGTGCGCCGCCGGACGGCGCGCCGAGATTTCCATCCGCCAGATGTTGTGACCATCCGATTACCCATCCACACTGATCGGCGTGGCCCACATACTCGCGGTAGCGAACCAGAAGGGTGGCGTAGCCAAGACGACGTCGGTGGCCAGCATCGGCGCCGCCCTGACCGAGCTGGGCCGCCGCGTCCTGCTGGTCGACCTCGACCCCCAGGCATGCCTGACCTTCTCGCTCGGACTCGAACCGGATGCCCTCGAACTCTCCGTCCACGATGTGCTGCTCGGCCGGCTGTCCGCCGGCATCGTCGTCACCACGACCGGCGACGGCACCGATCTGCTTCCCGCGACGATCGAGCTGGCCGGCTGTGAGGCGGTGCTGCTCTCGCGCACGGGCCGGGAGCACGCACTGCGCCTCGCTCTCGCCGACGTCGTCGACGCCTACGACTTCGTGCTCATCGACTGCCCGCCGTCCCTCGGCGTGCTCACGATCAACGGGCTGACCGCCGCCGACGAGGTCATCGTCCCGCTGCAGTGCGAGACGCTGTCCCACCGGGGCGTCGGCCAGCTGCTGGACACCGTGCACGACGTGCAGCGGCTGACGAACCCGCGCCTGGCGGTCCGTGGCGTGCTGCCGACCCTGTTCGACGCGCGCACAGCGCACGGCCGGGCCGTGCTCGCCGACGTCCGGGTGCGCTACGGCCTCGCCGTGCTCACCCCACCGATCGCCCGCTCGGTGCGTTTCGCCGAGGCCCCGGGCACGGGACGGTCGATCCTCGCCACCGCCGGCCGCTCCAAGGGGGCCGACGCCTACCGGGTGCACGCACGCGTGATCGCCGGCATGCCGCCCGGTGAGACGGCCGGTGAGATGGCAGGCGGGGTGCCGGGTCCGGTGGCGGCGCGTGATCGGGGTCGGCGCGCTCGGCGCGGTTCCGCGGCGGGTGTGGTGTCGGCGGAGATCAGCATGCCGGCGGAGATCAGCGTGGCGGTGACGGCGTCGGCCGGTGGCGGGGTCGCTCCCGCCGGAGGCGTGCGGTGAGCCGGGGGAGTGCGAGCCGGGGGACTGTGAGCCGGGGGAGTGTCGGCCCTCGGTCCGAGCCGGCGGGTTCCGCCGCGGGCTTCGACCGCCTGCCACGTCGCGGGCCCCGGCCTCCCGGCGCGGGGACGGCGAGTACCGGGACCACCGTGGGGCGGGACGTGCACGGCAAACGTGCCCTGTACAGCGGTGTCCGCCCGACGACGCCGGCGCACGCGAGCCTGCGCGTCGAATGCGGCCGGTGCGGTGAGACCCGGCTGCTCGGCGCGCGGCAGGCACTGCGGACGCTCACGCCCAGCGTGCACCTGCCAGTGCTGCGAGCACGCCACTTCTCGCTGCTGCGCTGCCCGACCTGCCGCCGGGTGAGCTGGGTGCGCCTCGGACTGCACCTGCGGCCCGCAGCCCAGTCCTGACCGTCGCCCAGTCCTGACCAGCCCGGCTGCCGCCCCGCTCCGGCGGGAGGCGGCGAGATCCGGTGCTGGTCAGACGGAGGTGCTGGTCAGGCGGATTCGGCGCGGAGCGGGGCGGCCTCGGCTCCGCCGGCGTCGACCTCCGCGAACTCGGCCAGGTCGGCCAGGTCGGTGGCCTCGCCGCGCACGGCGCCGGTGCCGCGGCCCCGGTTGCCCCGGCGACGGCGGCGGCGCCGGGCCGGCTCGCCGGCGGCGCCGCCGGCCTCGGATGCCAGGGTGGACACGGCGGCGTCGGGTCCGTCGGCGTCCGCGACACCGTTCGCCTCGGCCACCACGCCCACGGCATCGGTGGTGAGATCGGTCACGTCGTTCTCGGCCGCGTCCTCGGCGGCGATCGCCAGGCCGGACGCGGCCGCGGCGGCGCCGGCGCCGCGGGTGCGCCGGCGCGTGCGGGTGCGGGTGGGTACCGGGCGGTCCGCGGCGCGGGACGTCTCGCGCCCGGCGCGGGGGCCACGCCGGCCGCGGCGGGACTCGCCCAGGTCCTCGATGTCCTCCGCGTCGAGGCCGGCACGGGTGCGCGCGGCGTGCGGGAGGGTGCCGGCGGCCTCGGCCGGGATTTCGAGGGCCTCGTACAGGTGCGGCGAGGTGGAGTACGTCTCGACGGGCCCGTCGAACGGGAGGCCGAGAGCCTTGTTCACCAGCGTCCAGCGGGGCAGGTCGTCCCAGTCGACGAAGGTGACGGCGACGCCGGACTCGCCCGCGCGACCGGTGCGGCCGATGCGGTGCAGGTAGACGTTCTCGTCCTCGGGGCACTGGTAGTTGACGACGTGTGTGACGCCGCTGATGTCGATGCCCCGGGCTGCGACGTCGGTGGCGACGAGGACGTCGACCTTGCCGGCGCGGAACGCGCGCAGCGCCTGCTCACGCTGGCCCTGGCCGAGGTCGCCGTGTACGGCCGCGGCGGCGAAGCCGCGCTTGTCCAGCTCCTCGGCGACCTTGTCCGCGGTGCGCCGGGTGCGCACGAAGACCATCGCGAGCCCTCGGCCGGTGGCCTGCAGGACCCGGGCGAGGACCTCCATCTTGTCCAGCGCGTGGGCGCGGAAGACGTGCTGGTGCGTCGTCGGTACCGTGCGGGTCTCGTCCGGCTGCTCGGCGCGGACGTGCACCGGGCGCTGCATGAACCGGCGGGCCAGCGAGATGACCGGGCCGGGCATGGTTGCGGAGAACAGCATGGTCTGCCGGGCAGTCGGAAGCTGCGCCATGATGCGCTCGACGTCGGGCAGGAAGCCCAGGTCGAGCATCTCGTCGGCCTCGTCGAGCACCAGGGTGCGCACGCCGGCGAGGTCGAGGACCTTCTGACGGGCGAGGTCGAGCAGCCGGCCCGGCGTGCCGACGACGACGTCGACGCCGGCGCGCAGCGCGGTCAGCTGCGGCTCGTAGGCGCGGCCGCCGTAGACGGAGATGACGCGCAGGCCGCGGCGCGCGCCCGCACGGGTCACGTCCGCGGTGACCTGGACGCACAGCTCACGGGTGGGGACGACGACGAGTGCCTGCGGCCGGCCGTCGGCGCCTTCGCCGGGGGCCAGCGCGGTCTGCACGACGGGGATGCCGAACGCGAGCGTCTTGCCGGTGCCGGTGCGCGCCTGGCCGATGATGTCGTTGCGCCCGAGCGCGAGGGGGAGCGTCAGCTCCTGGATGGGGAAGGCGTGGATGATGCCCGCTTCAGCGAGCGCCTCGACGGTCTCGGCACGTACGCCGAGGTCGGCGAAGGTTGGCCGCTCGGTGGGCGCGGCGGTCTCGATCGGCTTGTTCGGGGCGGCTAGATCATCTGAAGGTACTGCGGCTGTGACGGACAGCGGGACGCTCCTGGTCTTCTCTGAGCGGTGTCTACGCTGAACCCGCTCACGGTGAGCCGCTAGGCGCCCGCGGCCCGATGTCCGTGTGCCCGGTGCCGAGAATGGCAGCTCTGGGTGCACAGGTGACGAGGCGACGCCTGCTATGCGGCAGCCGAGGTGACATAACGACCTCTGGCCACGCCCTAGCATACCCGGTGTGACGGCGAGTTGGGGGCTCCTTCGCCGAGGATTGCCGACCAGGACGATGCGGGGTGCCAGAATCGCGGCTGTGACGCAGACATCCATCCCGTCGTCCGACCCGCCTCCACAGGGCGGCCTGGCCGAGGCGGACCAGGCGACCGTTGACCTGCTGGGCCTGCTCGCCTACGGCGAACTCACCGCCTTCGAGCGGCTGGCGACCGACGCCCGGATGTCCCCCACCCTCGGCGACAAGATCGCCCTGGCGGCGATGGCGGCCGCCGAGTTCTCCCACTTCCAGGCGGTCTGCGCGGAACTCGACCGGCTCGGCGTCGACCGTGAGCGTGCGATGGCCCCGTTCGTCGCACCGCTGACGACCTTCCACAACTCGACCGCTCCCGCCGACTGGCTGGAGAGCCTGGTCAAGGCGTACGTCGGGGACAACATCGCCGCGGACTTCTACCGGGAGATCGCCGCCCGGCTGCCCGCGCCGTCGCGCGAGATCGTGCTGCGGGTGCTGGACGACACCGGCCATGCCGTCTTCGCGGTCGAGCGGGTGCGGGCCGCGATCGAGGCGAACCCCACCGTCGCCGGACGGCTCGCACTGTGGGCCCGCCGCCTGGTCGGCGAGGCGCTCACCCAGGCCCAGCGGGTGGGCGTCGACCGGGACGCGCTGACCGGCCTGCTCGTCGGGGTCGGCGATCTGGACGCGCTGGCGGCCATCTTCAACCGCATCATGGCGGCGCACGGTCGCCGGATGTCCGCCCTGGGTCTGTCCGCCTAGGTCTGTCCGCCTGGGCCAGTCCACCCGGGGAAGGGCTCCCGCGGCCGCGGACGGGTTGGCCGGGCCGGGCCTGGCCGGACTGGGAGCCCGGCCAGGCCAGCCGCGGTCAGTGGGAGCTCAGGCGCCGAAACCCACCCGCCGCTGCGAGGAGGCGGCGATTTCCACGTAGGCCAGGGACGACACCGGCACCACCACCAGCCGCCCCTTGTCGTCGATGAGGCTCAGCACGCCACTGTCGGCCTTGATCGCCTCGCTCACCAGCGCGGCGACGGCCTCCGCGGTCTGGTCGCTCTCCAGCACCAGCTCCCGGGTGACCTGCCGCACGCCGATCTTGACCTCCACCGAATGACCTCCGCCTTCGTCGGACCAGCACGCCGGCGGACATCCGCCGCCGAGGTTGGATCACCGCCCACACTATGGCTTCCGGGACTTCTCCACCGGGACGGGAGTGGCGTGTTCGCTGCGGGCACACCATGCCTCACCCGCGCCTAGCGTTGCTGGCCGTCCCGCCCGGATGGTTCCCGCTCCTGGCGGGGATAGCCCCCGATGCCGCGCCAGGCGAGCTCGACCATCGACTCGATGGCCTGTTCCTTGGGCACGGTGCCGCCGCGGACCAGCCACCAGCGCGAGGCCGTCTCCGCGAGGCCCACCAGGCCGACAGCGAGCAGGTCGGCCTCGTCCTGGGTCAGCCCGGTGTCGGCGACGATCGTCGCCGCGATGGAGCGCACGCACTGGGCGAACGCGGTCTCGATGCGCTGGCGCACCACCGGCTCGCTGCGCAGGTCCGACTCCAGCACGAGCTGGTGCGCCCCGGACGGGTCGTTGACGAAGTCGAAGTACGCCCGCACCGACCGGGCGATGCGCGTGTGGTTGTCCGTCGTCGAGGCGAGGGCCTCCTGCACGCTGGTGACCAGCTGTGTGGCGTGCTCGTCGAGCAGCGCCAGGTAGAGCTCCAGCTTGCCGGGGAAGTGCTGGTAGAGCACAGGTTTGCTGACGCCGGCCCGCTCGGCGATCTCGTCCATGGCCGCCGCGTGGTAACCCTGGGCCACGAAGACCTCGCGGGCGGCGCCGAGCAGCTGAAAGCGGCGAGCGGTGCGGGGGAGCCGGGGAGTCCTGCCCGGCCGCGTACCGGGCGAGGCTGGCTCGGCCGTCACCGGCGCACCTCCTGGTCGATGCGGACAACACTATCGCCGAATCCCGGTGGGGTGGCGACACCGGAGGCGCCCCCGCACCGGTGATCGGCTCACTCTCGCACAGCACCCCGTCCGCGGACCGTCCGCGCCCCCACCCCCGGGCGGGCCCGCGTCGCGCGCGGTCGGCCGCGGGTGGTTCAGCGGTAGTCGTCCTCGTCCATCTCGACGATGATGCTCTGCTCGACCAGGTCGAACTCGTCGACCTCGGCGGGTGGTGCGGCCGGCGCGCTGGGCCGGCCGGCGGCGGTCTGCGGCGGGCGGACCTCGCGGGCCTGCTCGGCGGCGTCGGCGTCCGGCGCCTCCAGGGGAAGTCCGGAGGCGGGCAGATCGGTGGGTGCACTCATGGGGACGTCCTCCTGCGCTCGTCGGTGCGGCGCCCGTGACCACGGGCGCCGGCGTTGGGACGGTGCGGACCGCGGCGGGGTCCGCACCGCGATGTGCCCGGGATGGGGACGTCTCACGCGGAACCGTCCTGACCGTCCGGCGTGCCCAGCAGAGTGGCGAACAGGTCGCCGTGCTCGTCCACCCGGCGCAGCACGTCGTCGGCGGTGAAGGTGAGGTCCTCGGGCCGGCGGGCGGCGCGGACCTCGTCCCAGCTCACCGGCGTGGACACGGTGGGCCGCTCGCGCCCGCGCAGCGAGTAGACGCTGACCGTGGTCTTCGCCGGGTTGTTCTGCGACCAGTCCAGCAGGACCCGGCCGCCGCGCAGGTCCTTGCGCATGTTGGCCACCACGAGGTCGGGGTGGTCGCGCTGCAGCTGGTTGGCGAGGGTGCGCATGTCCGCGCGGACCTGCATGGACGTCCGCCCGTCGGTGACCCGGCCGTACACCTGCAGGCCCTTCGAGCCGCTGGTCTTCACGCACAGCGGTGCCGGCAGCACCTCGCGCAGCAGCTCGGCCACCCGGGCACAGTCGACGACGGTGGCCGGCGGGCCCGGGTCCAGGTCGGCGACGACGAGGTCGGGCAGGCCGGTGGAGATCCGCCACATCGGCGTGTGCAGCTCGAGCGCGGCCAGGTTGGCGAGCCACATCAGGGTCGGCCGGTCGGTGGCGACCAGGTAGTCGATCGTCGAGCGGTCCTTGGTCGAGCCGGGGGAGGGCAGGGTCGCGACCATCGTCCAGTCCGGGCGGTGGGACGGGGCGTTCTTGGTGAAGAAGCTCGACTCGGCGACCCCGTTGGGGAAGCGGACGACGGTGAGCGGCCGGTCGGTCAGGTGCGGCACCGCCACCGGGCTGATCCGCCGGTAGTAGTCGATGACCTGGGCCTTCGTGAAGCCGGCGGCCGGATAGAGGACCTTGTCGAGGTTCGACAGCCGCAGCCGCCGGCCGTCGACCTCCACGGACGCCGGGGTAGCGCTCACGACTGCGTCCCTATCCACTGGTGGTGCGCCCGGTCGGGCCCGGCCCGCAGGTGTGTCGGCCTGGTCGCGCGGCGCACCACGATGGTGCGGCCGATCCGTGCGGGAGGGAAGCCGCGCGCCGCCGCGCGACGCGGGGCGTGACCGGGTGCGTCGTCCGGGATGTGCCCCGACCGCGATCCGCCGCGCGGCCATCCACGACCGCTGACAACTTCGGACGATTCCCTCATCTGGCTTACTCGTGGGTGTCCCGTGGGTCACCATGGTGGGTAATCGACGTGAGGGGCGAACATGCGTTCGATCTGGAAGGGTGTCATCTCTTTCGGTCTGGTGTCGATCCCCGTCCGGCTGTACTCGGCCACGCAAGAGCGGGACGTCGCGTTTCACCAGGTCAGACGGTCGGACGGCTCCCGCATCCGGTACCGGCGCGTCGCCGAGGCCGATGGTGGCGAGGTCAGCTACGCCGACATCGCCAAGGGCTACGAGCTTCCCGACGGCCAGACGGTCGTCCTCACCGACGAGGACTTCGCCAACCTGCCGCTGTCCACCTCCAAGGCGATCGACGTGCTCGAGTTCGTCCCGCTGGAGCAGGTCGACCCGATCTACTTCGCCAAGAGCTACTACGTCGAGCCGGACCGGACCGGGGCAAAGCCCTATGTCCTGCTGCGCGACGCGCTGGCCGAGTCGGGCCGCGTGGCGCTGGTGAAGATAGCTCTGCGTCAGCGCGAGCAGCTCGCGACGCTCCGGGTGCGTGACGGCGTCTTCGTCCTGGAGACGATGATCTGGCCGGACGAGGTGCGCGAGCCGGACTTCCCGTTCCTCGACGAGGAGGTCGAGGTCCGCCCGCAGGAGCTGGCGATGGCGTCCTCGCTCATCGAGACCCTCGCCGCCGACTTCGACCCCGGCCGCTTCTCCGACGAGTACCGCGACGCGCTGCAGGCCGTCATCGACGCCAAGATCGCCGGTCGTGAGATCGTGAGCCCGCCGGGTGCCGAGGAGCGGGAACCGGTCGGCGACCTGATGGCCGCCCTGCGCGCCAGCATCGCCGCCGCGCGCAAGGACCATCCGAACGGCGCCGCCGCCGACGAGGAACCCGCCGCCCAGGCCGCCGACGGGGACTCCGCCGCAGGCAGGGGCGCCACGGCTGGCAGGCGAGCGGCGGGCAGGACCGCGGCCGGCAAGGCACCGGCGGGCAAGACGCCGGCCGGCAGGACTGCGGCGGGCAAGACACCGGCCGGTAGGGCTGCGGCCGGCAGGACGGCGGCGGGCAAGTCGACACCGAACAAGACGACGCCGAACAAGACGACGCCGAACAAGAACACGGGCGGCAAGACCGCGACCGGCAAGACCACCACGCATCCCACGAGGCGTTCCGCCTGACCAGGCCACTGGCCGGCGGCTCAGCGGCGGAAGGAGTCCTTGACCTTCTCGCCGGCCTGGCGCAGGTCGGCGACGGTGCGCTCGCCGCGGCCCTCGCCCTGCGTGCCCGGGTTGCCGGTGGCCTTGCCCGCGCTCTCCTTGCCCCGCCCGCGCAGCTCGTCCATCTTGTTCCTGACCTTGTCGACGAAGGACACGGCGCTCAACTCCCTGGGTAGGTGCGTGCACTCCATCGTCGGTCTACCCATCGGTGTTCGGGGAACACGCCGGCCGTCGCGGGCGCTGTACGAACGGATGGCTCATTCGCGACGACGCCGCGCGCCGATATGGCATCGTCGAGGAACGACAGCGAACGCGAGGAGCAAGCGTGTCCCTTCCGCCCCTGGTCGAGCCCGCCGAGGGCCTGACCGTCGACGAGGTCCGCCGGTACTCGAGGCACCTGATCATCCCGGACGTCGCCATGGACGGCCAGAAGCGGCTGAAGAACGCCCGAGTGCTGGCCGTCGGCGCCGGCGGTCTCGGCTCGCCGACGCTGATGTACCTGGCCGCCGCCGGTGTCGGCACGCTCGGGATCGTGGAGTTCGACACGGTCGACGAGTCGAACCTGCAGCGCCAGATCATCCACGGCCAGTCCGACGTCGGCCGCTCCAAGGCCGAGTCCGCGCGCGACTCCGTGCTCAACATCAACCCGTATGTCAACGTCGTGCTGCATGAGACGCGGCTGGACACCTCCAACGTCATGGAGATCTTCAGCCAGTACGACCTCATCGTCGACGGGACCGACAACTTCGCCACCCGGTACCTGGTCAACGATGCGGCCGTGCTGCTCGGCAAGCCGTACGTCTGGGGCTCGATCTACCGGTTCGACGGGCAGGCCAGCGTCTTCTGGTCCGAGCACGGACCGTGCTACCGCTGCCTCTACCCCGAGCCCCCGCCCCCCGGGATGGTCCCGTCCTGCGCCGAGGGCGGCGTGCTCGGCGTGCTGTGCGCGTCCATCGCCTCGATCCAGACGACGGAGGCCATCAAGCTGCTCACCGGCGTGGGCGACCCGCTGGTCGGCCGGCTGATGGTGTACGACGCACTCGAGATGACCTACCGGTCGATCAAGGTCCGCAAGGACCCGGAGTGCCCGCTGTGCGGGAAGAACCCGTCGATCACCGAGCTCATCGACTACGAGGCGTTCTGCGGCGTGGTCTCCGAGGAGGCCCAGCTCGCCGCGGCCGGCTCGACGATCACCGCCGCCGAGCTGAAGGGCTGGCTGGACGCGGGCGAGCCGATCGAGCTGGTCGACGTCCGTGAGCCCGCCGAGTGGGAGATCGTGCGCATCCCCGGCGCCCGGCTGATCCCCAAGGGCGACCTGCCGGCGCACCTCGCCGAGCTGCCGCAGGACCGCCGGGTGGTCGTCTACTGCAAGTCCGGGGTGCGCTCCGCCGACGCGCTGGCGACCCTCAAGAACGCTGGCTTCGCCTCCGCGGTGCACGTCCAGGGCGGCGTGACGGCCTGGGCCACCCAGGTCGACAAGACTCTCCCGGTCTACTGAGCCTGCCGGTCCACTGAGCGCGGCGGCCGATCGAGACGTGAGCGGACCCAGAGCCCGGCGCGACACGCCACCACCCAGCGTGTCCGCCGGGCTCGGCACCCGGGTCGGGGTCCACCTCGGCGGCGCCGAGCCCAGCCCGCATGCGCGGGAGGTGCTGGACGCCGTCGCCCAGATCCCCCGCGGCAAGGTCATGACCTACGGTGACGTCGCCGAGTTCGTCGGCACCGGCACCGGCCGCACTGTCGGCGCCGTCCTCTCCCGCTACGGCGACGACGACATCCCCTGGCACCGCGTCATCCGCGCCTCCGGCGAGCCGAATCCGGCCAATCCCACCGAGGCGCTGCGCCGCCTCGTCGTCGACGGGACGCCCCTGCGCGAGGGCGGCGAGCGCGTCGACCTCGCCGCCGCCCGCTGGGACGGCACTTCCGCCCGCTGGGACGGCACTTCCGCCCGCTGGTGAGGGCACCGCCGTCCGCTGGGACGGCACTTCCGCCCGCTGGCGACGGCACCGCCGCCTTTACCGGGCTGGCGTCCGCCTTGCTCAGCCGAAGATCAGTGTCAGGCCGCGTAGCTGCCGGCCCGGCCTCAGGTGCTCGATCGGCTGTGATCAGCCGGCGTCCTGGTGCGGCGGGTCTCAGCGGGCGGACAGGCCGCCGTCGGCGAGGTAGACGCTGCCGGTGACCAGGCTCGCCCGGTCGGAGAGCAGGAAGACGACGACCTCGGCGACCTCGTTGACGGTGCCGAGCCGGTTGATCGGGGTGAGCAGCGCCGCGCCCCGCTGCGGGCGGCCGTCGACGTGGATCAGTGCCGTGTCGACGAAGCCGGGGGCGACCGCGTTCACCCGGATGCGGCGCGCCGCGTACTCCAGGGCGGCGGTCTTGGTCAGCCCGACCACGCCGTGCTTGGCGGCGACGTAGGGCGCGGAACCGGCGAAGCCGACCATCCCGAGCACCGAGGCCATGTTGACGATCGAGCCGCCCGTGCCGCCGTGCAGCATGGCGGTGATCTCCGCGCGCATGCTGTAGAAGACGCCGGACAGGTTCACGTCGAGCACCCGCTGCCAGTCCTCGGCGGGGGTGGTGCCGACGGGCTCGCGCCCGGCCGTGACGCCGGCGTTGTTCACGGCCAGGTCAAGCTTGCCGAACGTGCCGACGGCGGCCTGTACGGCACGCTCCATCGCGTCCGGGTCGGTCACGTCGGCCTCGACGGCGATGGCGTCGCCGCCGCCGCGCTCGATCTGGGCCGCCACTTCCTTGATCCCGTCCGGCTGGCGGTCGGTGACCACGACCTGAGCCCCCGCGCTCGCCAGCAGGCGCGCGCAGGCCGCGCCGATACCGGAGGCCGCTCCGGTGACGAGGGCGACCCTGCCGCTGCATTCGGTCATGGTCGATGACAGTGCCATGCCAGCCGGGGCCCGTGCACGCCGGCCCACCCGTTCGGGCATTGTCGGACCCGCGTGATGTTCTGTACGGGTGCCCCCCGCGTCTGCCCCGCCCGCCTCCCGCGGCACGTCCCGCGCCGGTTACCGGCTGCTGCCGGCCCCGGTCGCCGCGCCCGCCCGGCTCGTCGCCGATGCCGCCCAGCGGCAGGTGATCGAGCATGCCGGCGGCCCGCTGCTGGTGCTCGCCGGGCCGGGCACGGGCAAGACGGCCACGCTGGTCGAATCCGTCGCCGCGCGGGTCGAGGCGGGCGCCGATCCGCGGTCGATCCTGGTGCTCACCTTCAGCCGGCGGGCCGCCGCCGAACTGCGGGAGCGGATCACCGCGCGGCTCGGCCCGGCCGGCGGCGGCCGCGGGCCGGGGGCGTGGACCTTTCACGCCTGGTGTCTGGCGCTGCTGCGGGCGCACGACCGGCCGGCGCCGAGCGGCGGTTTCCGGCTGCTGTCCGGTCCGGAGCAGGACGCCCGGCTGCGGGAGCTCATCGACGGCTCCCGGGAGGACGGCCGCCCGGCCTGGCCACCGGCGCTGGCCCGCTGCCTGGGGACGCGTGGGTTCACCGAGGAGGTGCGGGCGCTGCTCGCCCGCGCCCGCGAGGTCGGGCTGGAGCCGGTCGGGCTCGCCCAGCTGGCCCGGCGCACCGCGCGGCCGGAATGGTCGGCGCTCGCCGAGTTCTACGAGATGTACCTGGACGTGTTCGGCTTCGAGGGCGCACTCGACTACGCGGACCTGGTGCACCGGGCCGCCGCCGTCGCGGGCGGCGCCGAGGCCGCGGACGCGCTGCGCACCCGCTATCGGCACGTCTTCGTCGACGAGTACCAGGACACGGATCCGGCGCAGGAGCGGCTGCTGCGGGCCCTTGCCGGCGGCGGCGGTGACCTGGTCGCCTTCGGGGATCCGGACCAGTCGATCTACGCCTTCCGCGGCGCCGAGGTGGCCGGCCTGCTCGACTTCCCCCAGCGCTTCCCGACCGCCGACGGCCGCCCGGCGCCGATCGTCGCGCTGCGCACCTGCCGGCGGATGGCGCCGGCGCCGCTGCTCGCGAGCCGCCAGGTCGCGCGGCGCCTGCCGGCCGCGGGCCTGCCCGTGCCGGCACTGCGCGCCCACCGGGACCTGACCGGGCGGGCCGATCTGGGCGACGGCCTGGTCGAGGCGCGCACCTACCCGTCGGCGGGCGCGGAGGCCGAGGCCGTCGCCGACCTGCTGCGCCGCGAGCATCTGGAGCGCGGCACCCCGTGGCGGGCGATGGCGGTGCTGGTGCGTACGGCGGAGCGGATCGGCCGGCTGCGCCGGGCCCTCGTCGCCGCGGGCGTCCCCGTCAGCGTGGACGGCGACGACCTGCCGGTGGCGCAGGAGCCGGCCGCCGCCCTGCTGCTGCTCGCCCTGCGCTGCGCCGACGACCCGGCCGGCGCGCTCACCGCCGACGCGGCCCGCACCCTGTTGACCTCCCCGCTCGGCGGGGCCGACCCCGCCGGCGTGCGCGAGCTGGGTCGGGCGCTGCGCGCCTTCGACCGGGACGGTGGCGCCATCCAGCCCGCCGCGTCCGCGGAGCTGGTGCGCGACGCCGTCGCCGATCCCGACCGCCTGCTGCTGCGCGTCCCGGACGAGGTCGCCCGGCCGGCGCGGCGGGTCGGCGGGCTGCTGCGGGCGGGCCGGCGCGCGCTGCGCGATCCCGACGGCACCCCGGAGCAGGCGCTGTGGGAGCTGTGGTCGGCCAGCGGCTGGCAGGAGCGCCTCGTCGCGGCGTCGGCCGGCGGGGGCGCGGCGGGCCGGGCCGCGGACCGTGACCTCGACGCGGTCGTGGCCCTGTTCGACGCCGTCGCCCGGCTGGCGCAGCGCCGCGGCCGCGGCGCCGGTGCCGCGCTGCTGGTCGACGAGCTCGGCCGGCAGCAGATCGCGGCCGAGTCCATCGCGCCGGTCGGGGAGGACGCACGGCGCGGCGGGGTTCGGCTGCTGACGGCGCACCGGTCCAAAGGACTGGAATGGGATGTCGTCGCCGTCTGTGGGGTGCAGGACGGCGCCTGGCCCGACCTGCGGGAGCGGCACTCGCTGCTCGGCGCCGAGGAGCTCGACGCGCCGGCCCGTGGCGGGCTGCGGCCGCCGCTGACCCGCCAGGACCTGCTCGCCGACGAGCGTCGCCTGTTCTACGTGGCGCTCACCCGGGCCCGGCGCCGGGTGCTGGTGACCGCGGTCGACAGCCCCGACGAGGATGGCAGCCGGCCCAGTCGCCTGCTCGAGGAGCTCGGCGTCCCGGTCGAGGCCGTCCTCGGCCGCCCGCCCCGGCCGCTGACGCTCGTCGCCCTCGTCGCCACCCTGCGCCGGCTCGCCACGGAGCCGACGTCGAGCCCGGCGTTGCGCGGCGCCGCCCGCCGGCGGCTGGCCGCGCTCGCCGCAGCCCGTGATGACGCCGGCCGCCCGCTGGCCCCCGCGGCGCATCCGCGCACCTGGTGGGGGCTGCTGGAGGTGACGACCTCGGACGTGCCGGTCGTCGCGCCGGACGCGCCGCTGCGGCTGTCCGGCTCGTCGCTGTCGAGCATCGGCGCGTGCTCGCTGCGCTGGTTCCTGGAGCACGAGGCGCACGCGGTCACCGTCTCGTCGACCGCGCAGGGCTTCGGCAAGGTGGTGCACGCCCTCGCCGACGAGGTCACGACGGGCCGCACCCCGGCGGATCTGGCGGCCCTCGACGCCCGGCTCGACACCGTCTGGCGCCACCTCGACTACGAGGCCCGCTGGCGCAGCGAGCAGGAGCGGGGCGCCGCCCGCGAGGCGCTCGCCCGCTTCCTGGACTGGCACGCCGCCGAGCGCGGGCGCCGCGTCGCGGGCGCCGAGGTCAGCTTCACCGCCCGGCTGACCGTCGCCGGGCGCGACGTGCTGCTGCGCGGCTTCATCGACCGCCTGGAACTCGACGGTGAGGGCCGGGTGCACGTCATCGACTTCAAGACCGGCCGCACCGCGCCGAGCCGCGCCGAGCTCGCCGTCCACCCGCAGCTCGGCAGCTACCAGCTCGCCGTCCGCGCCGGCGCCCTCGACAGCGCCCTCGACAGCGCCCTGGCCGCCGCGCGAACCCCAGACGGCACCCCGGCAGGGCCGGGGGGCGCGCAGCCGGCGGAGCCCGGGGGAGCCGAGCTGGTCCAGCTGAGGCTGGATACCGGCGGTGACAACCGGGCGCCCCGGCTGCCCGGGGAGGCGCCCGGACCGCCGCAGGTCCAGGCCCAGGAGCCGCTGCCGGCCACCGGCGAGACCTGGATGGACCAGGCCATCGGTGAGGCGGTGCGCGTCGTCGACGCCGAGGCGTTCCGGCCCACGCCCGGCGACCAGTGCCCGGTATGCACCTTCCAGGCGAGCTGCCCGGCCCGCCCGGAGGGACGGCAGGTGGTGGAGTGAGCGCGCTGGGCACCGGCGCGCGTGGGCCGGCCCAGCCGTTCCTGCCCGGCTTCGGCCTCGGTTCGGACGACGAGAGCCCCACCGGCCCGGCCCGGCCGCGGCTCGAACCGGACGACCTGCGTGACCTGCTGGAGGTGCCCTACACCGACGAGCAGATCGCCGCCGCCGCCGCGCCGCTGGAACCCGGGGTGATCGTGGCGGGCGCGGGCTCGGGAAAGACCTCGGTGATGGCGGCGCGGGTGGTCTGGCTGGTGGCCACCGGTCAGGTCCGCCCCGACCAGGTGCTCGGGCTGACGTTCACGACGAAGGCCGCCGCGGAGCTCGCCGGCCGAGTGCGCCTCGCCCTGCGGCGGGCGGGGGCCGCCGGCGCCACCGGCCTGCCCGTCCCACCGCCGGCCGCGGGGGTGGATCTCGGGGTGGACGCGGACGTCGACGGCGAGCCGATCGTCGCCACCTACCACGCCTACGCCGGGCGGCTCGTCGTCGACAACGCGCTGCGCCTCGGCCTGGAGCCGGACATCGCGCTGCTCAGCGGCGCGGCCCGCTACCAGCTCGCCGCCCGCGTGGCACGTGCCCACGGCGGGACGGTGCGGGCGCTGACCCGCTCCCTGGCCGCCGTCGTCGGCGACATCGTCGCGCTCGACGCCGAGATGAGCGAGCACCTCGTCGACCCGGATGCGCTCGCCGCCTTCGACGCCACCGTCGCCGAGGAGGCACTGGCCGCGCTGGCCAGCGCCCAGGGCCGGCACGGGACGAAGGGCGTCCGGGACCGGCTGCGCCGCTACGCGCACACCGCGCGCGGCCGGCGCGAACTCGCCGCGCTCGTCGCCGAGTACCGCGCCGCCCGCCGCGACCACAACGTCCTCGACTTCGGCGACCAGGTCACCTACGCGGCCCGCATCGCCGAGACGATGCCGGAGGTCGGCCGGGCCGAGCGGGCCCGCGCCGCCGTCGTCCTGCTCGACGAGTACCAGGACACCTCCGTCGCCCAGCGCCGCATGCTCGCCGGCCTGTTCGGCGGCGGCCATCCCGTCACCGCCGTCGGCGATCCGTGCCAGGCGATCTACGGCTGGCGGGGCGCCTCGGTGGCCAACCTCGACCATTTCCCCACCCATTTCCCCCGGACCGACGGCACGCCGGCGACCGTCTACGAGCTGTCGGTCAACCAGCGCAGCGGCGGCCGGCTGCTGGAGCTCGCCAACACGGTCGCCGCGCCGCTGCGTGCCCGCCACCGGGTCGTCGAGCTGCGCCCGCGAGCCGACGTCGCCGAGCGCGGCGAGACGGTCGTCGCGCTGCACGACAGCTGGGACGACGAAGTGTCCTGGCTCGCCGGCCAGCTGCGCCGGGTCGTGGCCGCCGGCACCGCGCCGGGCGCCATCGCCGTCCTCGTCCGCGCGCGCGGTGACATCCCGCCGCTGCTGGCCGCGCTGCAGGCCGTCGGCCTGCCGGTCGAGGTCGTCGGCCTGACCGGCCTGCTCACCGTGCCCGAGGTCGCCGAGATCGTGGCGGTGCTGGAGACCCTCGACGCCCCCACCGCGAACGCCGCGCTCGTCCGTCTGCTCACCGGCCCGCGGGTGCGCCTGGGACCGCGTGACCTGGCCGCGCTTGGCCGCCACGCCCGCGAGGTCGTCCGCCGCCCACCCGAACGGGACGACGGGCTGCCGGAGCGCGGCGACCCGCTGGCCGCGGCCGTGGCCGATGTCGACCCGGCGGACGTGGTCGCGCTGTCCGACGTCCTCGCCGAGCCGGGGCCGGAGATCTCCGCCGAGGGCCGCGCGCGGGTGCGTCGCCTCGGCGCCGAGATCGAAGCGCTGCGCCGCCACGTCGGCGAGGGGCTGCTCGACCTGTGCCACCGGGTCATCGCCACGATCGGCCTGGACGTCGAGCTGACCGCCACCGAGGCTGCCGTGCGCGCCCGCCGGCAGGACAACGTCGCCGCCTTCCTCGACGTCGCCGCCTCCTTCACCGACCCGGACGGCACGACGTCCCTGCACGGCTTTCTCGGCTTCCTGCGCGCCGCGCGCGAGCACGAGCGCGGCCTCGACGTCACCGGTCCCTCCGGCGCCGACGCCGTCGCCCTGATGACCATGCACCGGTCCAAGGGCCTGGAATGGGAGGTCGTCGCGGTCCCGAACCTCAGCGAGAAGGTCTTCCCCGACGTCACCGCCCGCGACCAGTGGGCGACCTCGCCCGGCGTGCTGCCGATCCCGCTGCGCGGCGACGCCGCCGACCTGCCTGCCATCCGCATCTCCGACCAGAAGGCCGATCACGACGCCGCCGTGGCCGACGCGAAGGCGTACGCCGAGCGGGAGGAACGCCGGCTCGCCTACGTCGCCGTCACCCGGGCGAAGTCGTTGCTGTTCGCCAGCGGGCACTGGTGGGGACCGGCGCAGAAACGCCCGCGCGGCGCGTCGGTCTTCCTCGAGGAACTGGCCGAGCACGCGCGCGGCGGGGGCGGTCGGGTCGACGGGTGGGCGCCACGCCCGGCGGAGACGTCCAACCCGGCGCTCGCGATCCCGACGGAGTTCGCCTGGCCGATCCCGTACGAGCCGGAACCGTTCGCCCGCCGCCGGGAGGCGGCCCGCGAGGTCCTCGCCCGCCTTGACGCCGCCCTCGCGCCCGCCCCGCGC
>NZ_FZMO01000022.1 GCF_900197875.1 Frankia canadensis
GTGATCCGCTCGTTGATCGCCTACGACCACTGACCCTCAGGAATTACTCGTCTAGACGAACGCGGCTGCCCGTCGCGACCCGCCGGTCCGCCGTGCGCACGGCGGACCGGTCCGCGCGGCGCCGTCCGGATGCCCATGAGACACGTCTGACGTACGTCACCGGGGGAGCTGCGTCGGTGACGACGGGGCGATTCCGCTCCGGCCGCGCGGATTCGCTCCCCGTCGCACCGGGTGATCCCCGGGCGGGGCGCCGTGTCGGCGGGCGCGGGATCAGACACCATCCTCGACCCGCCACTGCAATGGCATCGCACGGCAGCTCCGGGCGAGACTCGTCTCGCGACAGCCTCATCCTGAAACGGACGGCATCATCCCTGTCGGCGCAACATCGCTCAGCGCTTCGGCGGCGCGGCGAATCCGGAGGCCGGTGAGTCCACTCCGTGAAATTGGCCATGAACGCCGCATCCGCCGTCCACTCGGCCTTGCTGCGCGGCGGTGAAGAAGCGGTCGCGAAAATTCTGCTACCACTGCTCGGGGCTTTGTTCGCTTTCTGTCAGGACGTCCTCGACGACGCTGAGCTCCACCTGCTCGCCCGTCCGCCGAAGGACATCGCAGATTATACTGGGCGACCAGCTCGGATGCTGCCGAGCCAGCTCCAGAATCTTCCGGGAAAGGTCCACCGAGGTCCACGGACGTGCGGTCGCCCAGCGATCGCTGGAGTCGATATCGACGTGCAGTGGATCGTAGGTGTCATCGTCATAAACCATGTGCATCGCCCCCCGTCGTCAGTGGAATCTAGGTGGGCTGCGTGGTGCCGGTCCATGACAGGCTCGGTGCGCGAACCTGACGGGGTCCTGCCGATCGGACACCGGGGCGATGCCTGCCCCTAGGCTTGCATCGATGGTCATCTCCGTCGCGGTCGTGGACCCACTGCCCATGTTCTGCCAGGGTGTTGTCGCTGCCTTGGCGGGGTCCGGCCACCGTGTCGACGTACCCGACGACGTTCTGGCGTGGTCGCATCGACGGGATCGCAGTCTCATCCTCCTGACGCTGGATGTGGAACCCGCCTGGTCGATCCTCCGGCGGCTGCGTGCGGAAACGCCGCGCCATGTGGTTCTCGCGCTCATCGAGGGCGATCAGCCGCTCCAGGGAGCGAAGGCAGTGCAGGCCGGGGCGCAATCGGTCCTGCCGCGCGCGATGAATGCCGCGATGCTGCGCAGAACTATCGATGCCACCAGCGACGGGCTCTGCGTGCTACCGGCGTCCGTCATGACCTTACTGGCCGCGACCGATGTCACCTCCGGCCACATCGCCTCCGGCCACGTCTCGGACATGGTTGGGCCCCGCCTGCCACCGCCCACCCAGCTGTCATGGTTGCGCCAGCTTGCGGCCGGATCGACGGTCAGCCGACTCGCCGGACAGATCGGATACTCCGAACGCGCAATGTTCCGCCAGCTGCGAGGCCTCTACCAGCAGATGGGTGTCAGTGGCCGGACCGAGGCTATTCTTCGAGCTCAGGAGTTCGGTTGGCTTACCCCCGACGGGGATGGGTAGTCAGGCGCCCCAGCCTCGGCCCGCGAACTCATTGCTTTCTCGGAGGACGGACTCGAGGCGCCCCGGCGGCTCGGAGCACTGGTTGAGAAGTGTCAGCAGGAACCTGAGTCGATCGACCAGGCCGGGGGTCCTCGCTGAGGTCAGCGTGCGGGCGACGCGGAACTCTTGTACCGCCGCCGTGATGTCGTCGGGCCCCGCGTCGAGGCCGCACAGCGCGAAACACCGCATATCCCGGGCAGCAAAGTCGTGGGTCTCCTTCTCGATGCGCCGCCTTGACTCGGTGTCGAGCTGATGAAAGTGCTCGTATGCTTCTTCTGGTTCCTGCCGGTGCTTCGATATCAGACCGAGGAGGGCCCGAATGATGAGTACGCGTCCAGGGGGCTGATACCACATTGCCTGCCTGAGGTGTTCGGAAGCCTTTTCCCAGCGTCCCTCGACAAGGTTTCCGAGACAGAGGGTCATGCGTGCCTGCATGAGGATCACCGGGTCGTGCACGTGCAGGGCCATCTCCTCGGCCTCGGTGGCGACGTCCAGTGCGGCCGCGGAGTCCTGCTGTCCGAGGAGGAGGTCGGCCCTGCAGTCCAGGTATATGGCGGTGCTGCGGCGGCTGCCGCTCGGCTCGACGAGATCACTCGCCAACCGTAGCCACTGGTCCGCACGGACGTCCGCGCCCATCTCGGCATGCCAGCGGGCGAGTTTCGCGAGGCGCTGGATGGTTCGTGGTGATGCGTGCTGCTGCCTCGCGGCCAGGTGCAGCGCCTCGTCAAGGAGTCGAATCGCCTCGTGATACCTCCCGCGGCGTCGCAGGCAGTCGGCCATGCCCTCCAGCGCGTGCAACTCGGTCAGCGGCTGGTTGAGCTCCTGCGCCTCGAGATGTACGGATAAAAAGGCCTGGTATGCGCGCTCGATGTGATGATCGGCCAGGTATGCGGCGGCGAGGTTAGCTTTGATCTTCAGCTGCGCGGTCCCTCCACCGTTGCGCACTGCGATTGCCATTGCCCTGTCGTAGGAGTTGAGCGCCTCGGGAATTTTCCCCTTGAAGGTGTAGATGGCGCCGAGTACAGTTTCGTTGGCCATCTCGTGGAACTCTGTTCCGATTCTCCCCCGTATCGCCTCGCGGCTCTTCAGCAGTAGTTCTCGCCGATTCCATGGCTGCACGGCTGTGTCGATCGACTGGATCTCCTGGTAGGCGGCTTCGAAAAGGTCGCCGCGAAGCAGTGCGCTGAGTGCGGCGAACCGATAACGCAGATCCCCGACATTGGCCGGAACGGGATGACGTTCCCGATGCATTCTCTGTAGCTCCGTCGCCGCGTCGGCGAGCAGTGCCGACTGGCTCCGGGTCAGCTCCGCGACCAGATGCTGGCTCAGTGGCGAAGGCGGAAGGAAGAACTGGCCGGTAGTCGATCCCCGCGTTACGCAGCTTATGGTGAGCTGCCCGAGTGAATCCCTGATGTCAGGTGCGGTAACGATATCGGCGAGCAGGCGGACGATGGACTCCTCGTCGACGGGTGTGCCCATGGCTGAGAGAGCCCGCAGAACCTCACGGTCCCGAGGTGGCGCGGTACGTAGATAGGTCCTGACGAGCCAGTGTGAGATACTTCCGGCCGGCAGGCCGCGAAGAACGTGTATCAGCTCCTGTGAGGTTCTGAATCCGCGCGATGTCAGGATGCCGTGTGCCAGTTCTGCGTCTCTCGGATTCCCGGCGAGGAGTCGAAACAGTTCCCTTCCGGCCTCCGCGGAAAGCTCTCCCAGGCCCGAGCGGCCAGCCATGTCCAGTTTCCTAAGGTACTCGGAGAAATAATCGGGCTCGAGTCCGCGCACGATGATGGGGTGGGTGCGCTGAGGCCAGCGGTTCCCTTGTGGGGATGCCAGCATCACCCGGCTGACCAGAATGAGTGTGACACGATGCCGCCCGTGGCCGTCCGAGATTATTTCGAAAGCTTCGTCGAGGTCGAGGTCGGAGAGCTTTCCCGACGGATCTTCGGTCAGGTTCTCGGCATTCTCTATGACGAGAGTGACAGGAGTGTCACCGCAGGCGAGAAGCGTTGCCTCGAGCCGCGCGGTCGAGGATCCTCTGACCATCGCCGGGTCGCTCTCGTGAATCTCCTGGCGGAGCGAATCGATCAGAGTTCGGACGTCGAGCGGAATGCCCGGGAGAGCCTCGTGTCGGTGGACGCGACGCGGGCGCGCCTGCCCGGCGGTCGCCAACACCGCGTCGACGATCTTGGTCTTTCCGACACCAGGTTCTCCCTGCACGATGACGAGGCCGCCGCGGTCGGCGGCCAACCTCGCGTTCAGGCTGCGACGGCTCTCCTCCCGATCGAGCAGGGTGAGCGACTGCTCTCGACCGGGCGCGCCAAACGTAGGATTTCCGGGATATTCGTCCGCCGCTGCGGCAAGCAGGCGGGCTGGGCCGTTGAAGACGATGCCGTAGGTGAGTTGCTCGCTGACCTCCCGCCAGAAGGATGCCGCGGTGTCCCAGGCGGGTTGACGGGCCCTCGGATAGGAGATCCTGGACAGGATCCAGGTGGCTGAGGCGGGATGATGGAAAATGCGCGCAAGGGCGTCGAGCTGCTCGGTCGACAGCGGCTGCTGACCATATCCCCCGTGGTCCATGTGATCAGTATCGGCCTGGTTCCTCCTACGCGGACGTGATTCGCTGGGTCGGCTCGGTCGGGTGACGTCCCGCCGCCGGGCGTGGCCCGGCGTCGGCGTTCACCGAGCCGTGGCCTGGCTGTGCGCGACGGGTAAGGCGCGGTCCGCCGCCGCGCCATCTGATCCCGCTTGGCTGGTCTGACGCGCGGGCGGCGACGGTCGGCGTCCAGCGCGTGTGGAGGACTCGTGGATCGCCGCCGTGTGCTCACGGGAATCGTCGCCACGCCGCTCGCCGCGGCGCCACTCGCCGCTTCGGTCGCCGCCGCCGGGCCCGCCTCGGCCGCCACCGCGGTGGCAGGTGAGCAGGGGCGACGTCGCGGCACGCTGGTGATCGGGCATCGGGGCGCCGCCGGCTACCGGCCCGAGCACACCCTGGCCTCCTACGAACTCGGCGCTCGCCTCGGCGCGGACTTCATCGAACCCGATCTGGTGCCCACGAAGGACGGGGTGCTCGTCTGCCGGCACGAGCCGGAGATCGGGGGGACGACGAACGTCGCCGACCACCCCGAGTTCGCCGGCCGCAAGAAGACCGTCTCGCTCGACGGGACCTCCACGACCGGTTGGTTCACCGAGGACTTCACCCTGGCGGAGCTCAGGACGCTGCGCGCCAGGGAGCGCCTGCCCCAGGTCCGCCAGCGCAACACCCTCTACGACGGGCTGTTCCAGATCCCGACGCTCACCGAGGTGCTCGACCTGCGGGCGCGACTGTCGAAGGAGCTCGGCCGCGAGATCGGCGTCTACCCGGAGACCAAGCACCCCACCTACTTCCAGAAGGCCGGGCTGGCGCTGGAACAGCGCCTGCTCGACGTGCTGAACCGCTACGGACTCAACCGCGCCGACGCGCCCGTGTTCGTGCAGTCCTTCGAGACGACGAACCTCGCCCAGCTGCGAAAGCTGGGCCTGCGCGCCCGGGCGGTGCAACTGCTGTCGGCGAGCGGCGCGCCGTTCGACCTGGTGACCGCCGGCGACAAGCGGACCTACGCCGACCTCGTCACCCCCGCCGGCCTGCGTGCCATCGCCGCCTACGCGAACGGTATCGGCCCGGACAAGCTGCAGGTCATCCCGACGAGGTCCGACGGCACGCTCGGCACGCCGACCTCCCTGGTCGCTGACGCCCACGCCGCCGGCCTGCTGCTGCACCCGTACACGTTCCGCGCCGAGAACAGCTTCCTGCCGAAGGACTACCAGCGCGGCAGCGCGCCGAACGACTACGGCCGCGCCATCGATGAGCAGGTCGCCTACCTCAAGGCCGGCATCGACGGCCTGTTCACCGACATGGCCGACATCGGCGTTCTCGCGCGCACGGTCGCCTCGGGCGTCTCGATCGCCACCGCCTGACTTTCCCGCGCGCCGCGCCACCCGCACGTCACCGGGCGTGAGCACGCCCGGGCGGCGTGGATTATTCGGCGGCGCGGGCTCTCACCGATCAGGTTGACGGCGGGTCGGCTGGCGCCCATCACTCGGGTTTCGGTGGGATGAACAGAATGATCTGGGCCGGACCCGCGATCTGGCGCGAGGTACCACGCTCCGTCATGTCGATCCGCACCGCGTAGTACCCGGCCGTTCGCCAGCTCCATCCGCCCGTGTCGATCGTGTAGGTCTTGTGTCCGGCCGTGTCAGTTCTCATGGCGTTGAACTGCCCGCCGTCGACACGCCACGTGGCGGCGTAGAGGTCGGCGGGAACTCCTTCCAGCCACGCCTCGACCGCCTGCTCACTCGCCCTGGCAGAGGGCGGCAGTCGGGTCCGGACTTGGGTGCTGTAGACCGGAACTGTCTTGATCAGGATCGGTGGCCGGCCGGGTGGAGTGAGGTAGAAGCGCAGCAGGTGTCGTCCGAGCCGATTCCAGCCGGTCACGTCGGTGACCGTGGTTCGCAGATCGGTAGCCTCCGGACTCGGTCCGAGGAGGCTGGTCGGGCCGTCGTCCACCTGCCAGGACACGCTCTGACCACGGTCGCCGGCGGGGAGGCGGACACGCAGCGGTTGCTCGCCGGTGAGAATCGATCGGTCGCGTGGCCACTCCACGTCGGGGTGCGGCGCGACGGGCCGGCGCGGGTCGCCGGATGTCGTGGCGCAGCCGACGGCGCACCACCCCAGCAGGAGGAGAATCAGCAGAATCCGGGCGGGGGAGAAGATCGGGCGCGGTCTCTCACCGGCAGCTTGGCCGATAGCGGGCATCGGGCACCAGATCCTTCCATTCCTCCTGGGTCATTCCGCCGCCTGTTCGCGCGCAGGCCGACGAGATTGGATCCCGCCGTAGTCTGTTCAGCGCCTCGACGTCCCAGATCATCAGTGTTCGATCATCGCCGACTCCGTAGAGAAGGCGGCCATCGCCGGAGTAGGCGAGGGATCCCACGGGCCGAAGGGGGCCGGACAGGGGGCGGCCAAGCAGCGCCGGGGCCGCCCGGTCGGTCAGGTTCCACAGCGTGGCGTTGAAGTCGTCGCTGCCGGCCGCGACGGTCGCGCCGTCGGGCGAGAACACGACGGAGTTGACGGGACTGCTCGGTCCGCTAAGGCGGCGGCCGAGACGGCTCTGCCGGGGACCGGACACGTTCCACAGCCAGACACCGCCATCGTCACTGCCTGCGGCGATCGCGTTCCCGTCGACGGAGAACGCCACCGCGTTGAGCCGAGCGTCCTGGCTGCGCAGCGGACCGGGCAGCAGCCGGGGTGGTCCCGACAGGGGAACAGACCAGCGGTGGATCTGCCCGTCCCCTGCGCCGACAGCCAGGAGACTCTGGTGCGGCGCCCATGCGAGGGAGGTCACCGGCACCTGTTCGGCGAGGGAGCCGAGCGGTCGGGGTCGGGCCGCGACAGAGACATCCCACACCCGCACCGTGCGGTCGCCGCCGCCACCGGCGAGCAGTCGCCCGTCAGCGGAGAAGCCGAGGGCCGTCACGGGTGAGGTGAAGCCCGGCAGCGGACCCGTCACCTGCCGCACGGGCTCGCCCGGCCTGGCCCGCCACAGGGAGATGGTGTTGTCGGCACGGCCCACCGCCACCAGGTCGCCGCTGGGGGAGACGGCGATCGCGTGCACAGCGCTGAGTTGTCCGGAGCTCACCGGCTGGCCGGGGTTCGTGGGAAGGGCCTGCGGCGACGAAGGATCGCGCAGGTGCCAGATCGTGAAGCCGCCATCGGCGGCGCCGGCGGCGAGCAGCGTGCCGTCCCGGTCCGCCGCGAGACAGGTGAAGCCGTCGCCAGGCCTGGCCGACGCGTGGCCGATCATCCTCGGCGTCGACGCCCGCTCCAGCAGGTCCCACTCGACGACCTTCCCGTCGTCGCCGGTGGTCACCAGCGTCGAGCCGTTCGGGGTGAAGGAGACCGCCCGAATCGGCAGGGTATGCCCCTGCAGCGCACCGCTCACCTGGCTCGGGTGCTCGAGGTCAGTCAGGTCCCACAACCGGAGGCTGTCCGAGCCGGCGGACGTGACCATGGTGCGACCGTCGGGGGAGAAGGCCACCGGCGCCCATCCTGCGCCCAGGTCAATCGGCCGCAGGGGGACAGGCCGGTCGCCGTCGAGTCGCCACCTCCGTAGGCCTCCTTTGACGTCACTCGCCGCGAGTTGACGCCCGGACGGGGTGAACGCCACCGACAGCACGGTCGGGCCGGCGCTGTCGGTGGTCGGTGTGGTCAGGGTGTACCGATCGACGAGGCGATCCGTACCCGCGGGGACGGACCAGACGTGCACCTCGGTCCGTTCGGTTCCCGAGGATCTCTCGAACGCGCTGGTCGCCGCGGCGATGAGCCGGCCGTCGGCGGACACGGTGAGCGCGTAGAACGAGCCCGCGCCGCGGCCTGGTGCGTGCAGCGCCCGAGGGGAGGCGGGGTCGCCGACGTCCCAGAACATCGGGCCGGCCGACATCCCGGACCCGCCCTCGGCCAGTATCCGGCCGTGTGCCGCGAACGCGAGACTGCGTACGTCGCCCGTGGCCTCCAGCGGTCGGCCGAGCGGGCGTGGGGCCAGGGGAGTGGAGACATCCCAGAGCGTGACCGACTGGCCGTGGCCGTTCGCGCCGACCGCGAGCGTGCGCCCGTCCGGCGTGAGCGCCAGCGCCGTCACCTCGCGGGGGCCGGGTAGGGCCCGCACGTTCGACCGCTGGTTGGCGAGGTCGACCAGGAAGGCACCGGACACGCCGCCGAACGCCAGCAGCGGACGGGCCGCCGGGTCTGCGGGCGTCGCGAGAGCGGAGATCTGTGTGCCACCCCGGTGGACCAACCGGGCGACGCGGGTGGTGGAAAGGACGTCGACAAGCGCCGCTGTCGTGGCCGCCCCGGGGTGCAGGCGCGCACCAGCGAGGGCCAGCCGCTGGGCCAGGAATGGATCCGTCGTTTCGACGGTCTCCGCCTGGTTGGTCAGCCGAGCCGCCACCGATGCTCGCTGCCGATCACCGGCTGCGTGGTGCGCCAGGACGGCGACCGACGTCACCACGGCGAGTACCGCGCTGGTCAGCAGGGCGACCGTGAGTATCGAGATCCGTCGTGCCGCGGCACGACGTGCGCTGTGGCGCAGGAACTCCCGCGACGGACCTCGTACCTCGCCGGGCCGGTCGCCATTCTTCGCCGCTGACAGGACCGCCACGGCTGACGAAGGCAGGTACCGACGTGGCGTCCGCCAGGTCCGGGGCGGACCGGTGGGACAGGGCGTGAGCGTGGCGAGGATCACCGCCGTGCGGTTGTACCCAAGCAGGTAGGCGCGGCTGCGTCCGTTCTCCTCCCAGTCCGTGGCCGCCCGCTCGAGGCGGCTGCGGGCGGTGAGAATGCCCCACTGCTGCTCGATCGCCTCGCTGAGCGGCTTCCAGGACCGTAGGAACGCCTCGTGGGCGACGCCGATCTGATCCCGCCCCGACTGCGGGCCGATCTGCAGCAGGCGGTGTTCGACGAAGGGCTGCAGACATCGCCGCTCGGTGTCGTCGAGGTCCGTGAGGTCGAGCCACCGCCGCGTGAGGGTCCCGGATGGACCCACGTCGACCAGTCGTAGCAGCAGTCGGATGACCCGGTCGGAGGCGGGGCGACGAGTACCGTCGCCGCTGGCGATCTCCAGAGATTCCGCGTAGGCACTGCCGGCCTGCCTTCCGATAGCGCTCTGGACGCCGCCCAGTTCGGCATACAGGGCGTAGGTCAGTTCGCCGCCCGGCGCTGTCGCGGCGGCGACCCGTTCGAGAGCGAAGGCAAGCAGCGGCAGGGAGTCGGGGGTGGGCATGTCGGCGGCGAGCCGGGCCGCGAAGGTGCTTTCGACGCGAAGCCCTGCCAGATGAGCGGGACTTTCGATGATCTCAGGAAGGTGCTCGAGGCCCAGGAAGGTGACAGGAAAGGATCGGCGTCCCCAGCCCTCATCCCTTTCCCGCGACATGAACCGCGGAAGATACTCGGAACGGACGGTCCCGACGATCCTCACCGGGCCCTGCGCCGCGGTCCGCACGATCCGGAAGAACTCCTCCCGGCTGCTCTCCTCCGTGAGGGTGAACACCTCCTCCAACTGATCGACGATCAGTAGGAGTCGCCGGCACGGTGGACCGGCGGCCGAGAGGATCTCGTCCATCGCGTCGTGAAGGGAGCCCGGCCCGGCGACAGCCCTGCGAACGTCCGCCGTCGTCCACCGCAACCCGAGCCCCCGCGCGGAGGCGGTCAGCGCTGACAACAGCGATTCGACCGGCGCGCTGCCGGGGCGAAACGGCTCGATGACGTGCCAGGCTGGATCGTCTGCCATGACGGGTGCGAGCCCCGCCAGGGCCAGCGAGGATTTCCCGCAGCCGGACGGGCCGACGACCAGCAGCGGGCCGGCAGCGGGTCGGTCGCCCAGGGCACGGACGCTCCGGGCGAGATCCGCCGTCTCCCGCTGCCGGCCGAAATAGACCGCACGCATGCTGCCGTCGAAGGCACTCAGCCCCGGGTAGGGCAGACGATCGCGGCTCCAGCTGCCCGGACCGGGGTTCAGCCGGCGAAGCGCCGCGAGTAACCGGGCGGCGGAGGCGGGGTCGTCCTCGTCGAGGGTCCAATACTGGAACGGCGTGAGCAGCGGATGGCTGACGTTGCTCCCGGCGGTTCGGATGGGAATTACCCGTACTCCGCGCGCCTTGGCCATCGCCACCTCGGTGTGACACCACTTCGACGCCACATAGTGTTTGGTCACGATGCACAACACGGCGTCTGCGGCTTCGAGTTGACGGTAGAGGTACTCCTCCCAGTCCTCGCCGGGAGTGATTCCATCACTCGGATCGATGTCGAGAAAAATGTCATGGTGATCGTCGGCGAGGAGAGTGCGTACAGCGCGGGCAAGTTCGACGTCGACATTGGCGTGGCTGATGAAGATACGGGCCATCGTGCGGCTCCAGGTAGTTCTCCGACGCGGCGTCACACCGTTCTTGGACGCGTTCACGGAGCGCGGTGGACGTCTGCGAGCAGGATCGATGTACAGAGACGCAGAGCAGAAGGTTCCCCGAGAGGTGGCGGGTCGACCGGCCGACGTACGGGCGTAGGGACGTCCAGCAAGGTGCTGCGGCAGAGCCCCGTGAAACACGATGGCCAGCCGGCATCGTGCGGGGGTCTCGCCGACCCGGTTCAGGAGATGAGCCTGCGTGAGGTGCTCCGTCGTCCGCTCGCCCTCGGCGTCGTCGATGTCGAGCGCGGCGGCGGCCCAGGCACCGAAGTCCGCAACCGCCGGCAGGCCGAGCAGACGGGACGCCCGTCGTTCCTCCTGGCCGAGGCCCTCGTAGCCGAGGCCCTCGTAGTTGAGTATGAAGCGGGCACAGACGGACCTGTGCGCGGGTAGTGGAAGAGCAGTCGGCGCGATCCTTCCGGCGGTGTGCCAGTCGCGACTTCGGTCTGATCCACCGAGACCTGCAGCGGCCCTGATAGGCCGAATTGAACCGAACTTTCCTGTTCCCCCGACATTCGTGCCTCCTGCCTTCGCTGGTGCTCCTCGCCAAGGATCCACCAGGGCGCGCAAGGGAACCGGTACAATCCGAGTATTCTGCTTTACGTCGGCGGAACACCTCAGGGCGGGGCGTCGCCGCGGTAGCGCTCGGCCTCGACGACGGCCTCGCGGTTGGCGAGGCGGTCCAGGCCGGCGAGGGCGCGGCGCATGCGCCACCGGACGCGTACGGCTTCGTCGCCATCAGGCCGCCGTCGGCGTGCTGGCTCATCCCGACGACGTTGGCGGCCATAACCCACGCGTAGCCGTCCGCGAAGCTCTCGTGGAAGAAATCGGCGAGAGCGCGGGGATCGTAGCCTCGTTGCAGCGCCCAGTTCCCGAGCACCATCAGCCGGGGAATGTGGTGTACCCAGGCGCGGTCCCGCACCCCGGCGAGCACGTCGGACAGGCAGGCGGCCTCGAGCGAGTCCGCGTCGAGGTCGGTGAACCAGCCCGGCAGTGGGGCGGTGGCGTGCAGCGCGTTGCGGTCAAGGTAGTCCTCGCCCGCCACCAGCAGATCCCCCAGACGTACTCCCGCCAGCCGAGGACCTGGCGGACGAAGCCCTCCGCGCTCACGATCTGCGCGTCACCGCGTCGATAGGCGCCCTCGGCGGCGGCGACCTCCGATGGGTGCAACAGACCGAGGTTGAGCGCCGGCGACAGCAGGGAGTGGGCCATCGTCCAGTCGCCGGCGAGCATCGCGTCCTCGTACGGCCCGAACGCGGCAAGGCGGTGCGTGATGAAATGGTCGAGCGCCAGCAGAGCCTCCTCGCGGGTCGCGGCGAGCCGTCGCGGGCCGTCGGTTCCGCGCAAGTGCGCGTGGCCGTGCTGGTCGGTGAACAGCCAGCGACGACGCACCGGAGCACGGTGCCACAGACAATGGTCCTGACCTGGCATGCCGACGATGGGAGCCGCCGCGTGTTCTCCGGCCAGACCGCGCTGACCCTGCTGGTTCGCCCGAACGATCTCGACGCCCTCGGGCACGTCAACAACGCCGTGGCACTCGAGTACCTGGAGGCCGGCCGCGCGGACTGGCTCGTCCGCAGGCGTATGGTCCCCGCCGAGAAGATCATCGCGGTCGTGGCCCGGATCGAGGTCGACTATCGCGTCGAGGTCCGCGGCGGCGAGATCGAGGTCCGCACCGAGCTGGTGGAGCCGACCGATGGCGACTTCGACGTGGCCGGCGACACCTTCCTCGCCCGGTTCCGCCAGCAGATCCACCGCCCAGACGTCGCCCGTCCGGCGGTCGAGGCCGTCGTCACCATCGCCTTCGTCGACGCGCGGCTGCGCCGGGCCGTCACCCTGCAGAACTATCTCGACTCCATCAACTGGTCGGCTGTCGGCTGACGACCGTGTCCAGCAGGATGCGCGCCGCCGCCGACGCGCCCGACGCCGGGGTGATCATGGCTGTCGGGAACGTGGGCGCAGGCGGGGCGAGGGGGCGCAGGCACGGGCCGGGGCGTCCGCGCGCGTCGAGGTACGGCGGGAGGACGGCGACGCCGAGGCCGTGCGAGACGAGGTCAAGCAGCGTGTCGGTGTCGCCGACCTCGCAGGCCAGCCGACGCCGCAGGCCGCGCTCCGCGAGCGCCGCGTCGACCACGGTCCGCGAGCCCCAGCCCGGCGGGTAGTCGACGAAGCCCTCGCCGGCGGTGTCCGCGATCGCTACCAGGTCCTGGCCCGCGAGCCGGTGACCGGCGGCGCAGGCGAATATCATCGGCGCGTCATCCAGCGGTGTCACCCGCACCTCGGCCGGCGCCAGCGGCCAGGATCCGCCGTGCCTCGCCGAGCAGGACCTCGCCCTCCCGGGTCAGCCGTACCGCCCGGGTGCTGCGGACGAACAGCCGCGCGTGCAACTCCCGCTCCAGCGCACCGATGGACGACGACAACCCCGACTGGACGATGTTCATCCGTTTCGCGGCCCGGGTGAAGTGCAGCTCCTCTGCCGCGGCGACGAAGTGCTCAAGCTGGCGAAGCTCCACCCGACTCCTCCTGGTCCCGCTCGACTGATCTGGTCGACAGATGAAAGAGACCTGATTGTTCCATTGGACGGGTTGTCGGCCTCCGGTGCACGCTGGACCACGTGATCGACGACGACGTCCCAGCCGGCCGCGGCACCGTCAGCCGTGGACTGGTCGGGCTGCTCGCGCTCAGCACCGGGCTGTCGGTGGCGACGATGTACTACGCCCAGCCCCTGCTCGACGACATCCGCAGCGCTCTCGACCTGTCCACCGGTGCCGCGGGCCTGCTCGTCAGCGTGTCGCAGGCCGGCTATCTGGCCGCGCTGGTCCTGCTCGTCCCGGTCGGCGATCTCGTCGCACGCCGCCGCCTCATCCCCGCGCTCGTCGCCGCCCAGGCCGCGGGCCTTTTCCTGTTCGCCTCCGCCACCACGACGGTCCAGCTGCTCGCGGCCTGCGCCGCGGTTGGCGCGCTGGCCGTCACCGCGCAGATCGGCGTGGCCTTCGCCGCCTCCCTCGCGGGGGACGCCGAGCGCGGCCGTGTCGTCGGCACGGTGATGGGCGGCCTGCTGCTCGGCATCCTGCTCGCGCGCACCATCGCCGGCTGGCTCGCCGACCTCGGCGACTGGCGGACGCCGTACTGGGTCGCCGGCGGCGGGCAGCTGGTGCTGTGCGCGGTGCTCGTCGCCCGGCTGCCCGCCGAACGCTGCGCTCCCGCTGCGGCCGCGGGCCCAGGCCTGGGATACCGGGCGGCGGTCGCGTCGGTGCCGCGGCTGCTGTGGGAGGAGCCGCTGCTGCGCCGCCGGGCGCTGTACGGGGCGGCGTCCTTCGGCGCGTTCTCGACGCTGTGGACGCCACTGTCCTTCCTGCTCGGTGGATCGCCCTATCGATATTCCACCGGCGTCATCGGCCTGTTCGGGCTGCTCGGAGTCGCGGGCGTGCTCGCCGCGTCGCTCGTCGGCCGCGCCGCCGACCGCGGCCGGGCCGTCCAGGTCACCTCCGGCACCGCTGTCCTGCTGTTGGCGTGCTGGCTGCCGCTCGGCCTCGGCCGGCACTGGGTGGTCGCGCTTGTCGTGGGCATCCTCGCGCTCGACCTCGCCGCCCAGGGGCTCCACATCACCAACCAGAGCGAGGTCTACCGGCTCCGTCCCGAGGCACGCAGCCGGCTGACCTCGGCGTACATGGCGACCTACTTCGCCGGCGGGCTTGCCGGCTCCTTCGCCTCCGCCACCGCGTACAGCCGCGGGGGCTGGGGTGCCGTGAGCGTCGTGGGCGCCTGCTTCGGCCTCATCGCGGTCGGACTGGCCGTCTGGGATGTGCGAGGCGGGCGGCCCGCCATCCGAGAGCCAGCGCGTCCCGCGGAGGACATTGTCACCCTTCGGTAGCTCTGCGGCGCACCGGGGTCACGCCGCGGCGGCGGTGCGTTCACCCACGAGGAACCTGCTGGCCTCGGTGGTGACCGACAGCGCGGGGTCGAGGGGATGGCCGTACCGCTCGGCGGCCGCGGTGATCGTCTCGGTACTGACCTTCCAGCCCAGCCGGCCCAGCATCGCCGCGGCGTCGCGTACCCGCGGATCGTCCTCATGGACGAGGTCGCGCAGGTCGACGCCGTACCGCTCGCGGGACGCCGCGTACTCGTCGTCGGACAGCGCCTGCCCGATCCTCCTCGCGTCCTCGATCGCAACCTGGCTGCCGGGCGCGGACAGCGCGTCGACCGTGGTCAGCAGTCGACGCTCGGCGTCGGCGTCGAGGTAGGGCAGCAGGCCCTCGATCAGCCACGCCGTCGCCGCGACCGGTTCGAACCCGGCGGTGCGCAGCGGCCCGGCCCACTCCTCGCGTAAGTCGACGGGTACGACGCGGTGCCGGCAGGCCGGGGTGGCCTGCCGGCGGCGCAGCACCGACAGCTTGAACGACAGCACGCGCGGCTGATCCACCTCGAACACCGCGCTGCCCTCGTGCCACCCCAGGCGGAAGGCTCGCGTGTCGAGACCCGCGGCGAGGATCACCGTCTGGCGCAGACCAGCGTCCAGCGCGGTGGCGAGGTAGTCGTCGAAGAAGCGGGTCCGCACGCCCATGTACCGCCAGCCCGGCATCCAGCTGCCGGGCGGCGACATCGCCGCGAGCTCCTCGGGGGTCGTCGGCATCGGCTGGGGCAGCCGGGCCGCCCGGACGAACTCCTCCGCATACGGATCGTCGATCATGGCGTCGGGGCGATGGGTCTCGATCGCCCTGGCGGAGGCGGCGCCCAGCGCGGTGACACCCACGCCGGTCGCGATGTCCCAGTCATCCATCATGGTGCGGCCCACTCCTCGTCCCTGGTCATGACGCTGTCGTGACGGCGGTGCGGACGCCGCCGCGGCGGCGAGATTCTCCGCAATGCCGGACCGGATGATGTGCGGCATTCCTCGCAGTGGCCCGACGCTGTTTTTCGGCGAACCGGGCGCTCGTCAGGATTCCGGTAAATGCCCAGGCCGGGAGCGGAGGGTGGAGAATGGCCTGCTCCCGGCCTGGGCGGTCAGGGCATGGTCAGGGCAGGAATGCCTCGATCGCGTCGGCCGCGCCTTCGACACCCCCGCCGGCGCGTACCGCCGCCTGGATCGCCCCCAGCCGGGCCGCGATCTCGGCAGAGCTCGCGACCTGCTCGACGGCGGCGCGTACCAGCGCCGGATCCAGCGCGCCGGTGGCGTCGAGATGCTGGCCGACGCCGAGGGCGGCGAGAATGGCGGCGTTGCCGAACTGCTCGGCGGCCAGCGGCACCGCGACCGTCGGCACCGCGAACCAGAGCGCCTCGACACAGCTGCCCATGCCCGCGTGGGTGAGGAAGGCGTCGGCGTGCGCGAGGACGCCGAGCTGGGGGACGCTGCGGTGGGCCTCGACGTTCGGCGGCAACGGTCCGAGCGCGGCGAGATCCACCCGCTCGCCGACCGCCATGACGACGTGCCAGTCGCTGCCGGCGAAGGCGGACCCGACCGCCCGGTAGATGTCGGGCCGGTCGTTGAACACGGTGCCCAGCGACACGAGCAGGGTCCGCCGCTCGCCGGCGGGCGGGCTCCAGGTCTGCTCGGCGAGACGGGCGGGGTCCAGGCACGGCCCGACGAAGCGCACGCCCGGCCGCACCCGGTCGAGGCGCGGCTGCAGCACCGGCGGAATGAGGCCCAGGGTGGGCCCCGGCTCCGACATCCAGTCCCAGGCGTCGCGGTCGATGCCGAACTCTGCGAGCCACGCCGTGAACGCCGTGTGATACCGGATCCCGTCCGGCGACGAGCGCATCGCGTCGAGGGCCTCGCGGTGCTCCTCCTCGAAGCCCTCCCAGGTCACCCAGCTGGGGGCCAACAGCACGGCCGGCACCGCGAGCAGCGTGCCGAGTACCCGGCCGGCCTGGCCGCCGAGGTCGTACAGCAGCAGGTCCGGCCGGTCGTGGTCGAACCGCTCCCGCAGCAGCGGCAGGGTGTGGCGCGCTTCGGTGAGGAACATCGCCGTCGCGAGCTCCGCGGCTGGGTTGTCCGGCCAGTCGCCGTCGCCCGCCGGCAGCGTCGACGGGTAGGTCACCGCCTGCGCGCCGGTGGCCTTCACCAGCCCGGCGAGCCGGTCGCCGATGGCGTAGCTGACCCGGTGGCCGCGCCGCACCAGCTCCGCGATGACGCCGAGCGACGGGTAGACGTGACTGGGAGTGGTGCATCCGATCATGGCTATGTGGCGCGTGCCGGCCATCGCATCCTGCCGTTCCTGCCGGGTGATGGGGGAGGGGACCGCCGGGCGGGCGGCGCGGCGGTCAGGCACGGCCATGACCGGCCAGCCAGCGGTGCACCGTCGCGGCGGTGGACGCGGCGAACTCGTTCATCATCGTCTGGTGGTTGCCGGTGACGTCGATGGTGTCGTGAGCGAGCTTCCACTCGGCGCCGGACGGGGCGTCGGGGTCGTCGTCCAGGTCGGGTTGCTGGGGCATGCGCTCGCCGGCCCGCACCAGCACGATCGGCGCCGCGATCTCCGCCGGTCGCCATCCGTCGAACAGGTCCAGATAGCCGCCCTGGGCGGTCACCTGCGCCTCTGTCATCAGCGCGTAGGCCTGCTCGTTGACGGCGATGCCGCGCAGCTCCTCGTCGATGTCGGCCTGTGGGATCCGGTCGCCGGGGAACCAGGTGTCCAACAGCACCACCGCCGCCGCCCGCTCACCCCGTTCCTCCAACCGGGCGGCGACGGCGTGGGCCAGCCAGCCGCCCGAGGAGTAGCCGGCGAGCGCTGGAGGGTCGGTGAAGTGGCCGAGGACGGCGTCGGCGAGCAGGTCGATCGCGAGCGCGGCGCTCGCCGGCAGCCGGTCGCCCTCGCCGAAGCCCGGCAAAGTGAGCGCGTGGACGTCGCGCTCGCCGTGCAGGTGCAGCGCGAGACGGGCGAAGTTGTGCGGGCCGGACGGGGCCACCATCGACGGGACGCACACCAGCGGCGGCCGCGCCGACCCCGCCGCGAGGCGCACCGGCGCGGTCCGCCCGCTGTACTCGGCGGCCGTCGTGAAGACCGGCCGCAGCTTCGCCGCTGCCCGGATGAGGTCGACGCCCTCGGTGAAACGGCCGATCGCGCAGGCCCGCCGGTACAGGTCGCGAACCGAGCCGTTGATCCCCTCGGCGTAGACCGACGACGCGACACCAGCGCCGCGCGTCCCGGCGTCCGTCGGCGCGACGGCGGTGCCCCGTGTGACAGGTCCGCCCGACGTGACGGGGCGGTCCGCCGCAAGGACGGCGCCCGCCGGGGCAGCGGTCGTCGCCTGGCCGGTCCCCGTGCGGTCGGTCGCCGCCGGGACGGCCGCCGCGGTGACGAGCAGCACGGTGAGGTGGGCGGCCAGGTCGGTGACGGTCGGGTGCTCGAACACGACCGGCGGCGGCAGCGTCAGCCCGGTCGCCGCGGCCAGGCGGCGGGCGAGCTGGACCGAGGCGAGGGAGTCGAAGCCGAGTTCGAGGAACCGGCGAGCGGGGTCGAGGTCGTCGGGCGAGTCATGGCCGAGAATGGCCGCGGCCTCGGCCCTGACGAGCGCGGCGAGCGCGCCGGCCCGCTCGGCGGCGGGCAGCGCGCCGTAGTCCGTCCCCGCGGGCTGGTCCGGGGCCTCGGGGGTGGCCGGGCCCGCGGCGCCGGCCGACGCGAGACGGTCGGCGGGGGCAGGTAGGGCGTCGAACAGGTGGTTGGGGCGCGCCGCGGTGAGCACGGGCAGGAACCGTTCCCAGTCGACATCGACGACGGTGAGTGTCGGCGCGCCTTCCGCGACCGCGGCAAGCAGCGTGTCCATGGCCGGTTCCGGCGGCAGCGGGCGCAGGCCCCGGCGGATGAGGTAGTCGCGCAGGGCGGGTTCGGCTCCGATGCCGGCGTCCGCCCAGGGACCGAAGGCGACCGCGGTCGTCGGCCGGCCGGCCGCGTGCCGCCGGGTGGCCAGCGCGTCGAGATAGGCATTGCCGGCGCTGTAGGCGCCCTGGTCTCCCGAGCCCCAGACAGCCGAGATCGACGACAGCAGCACGAGACGCGCGTCGGCGGGCAGCGCGGCGTCGAGAGCGGCGGCCCCCGCGACCTTCCCGGCGACGACGGCCGCCACCTCGTCGAGGTCGAGGTCGACGAGCGGGGCGGTGCGCCCGGCGATGCCGGCGGCGTGCACGACTTCGGTCACCGGGGTCCCCGCGGCGGCGAGATCCGCGAGCAGCGCGTCGAGCTGTGCCCGGTCGGCGACGTCGCAGGCGACGATGGTGGCCTCGGCGCCGAGGCCGGTCAGCAGTGCGCGAAGGTCCGCGGCGCCCGGGGCGTCGGGCCCGCGCCGGCTGGCCAGGACGATCCGGCGTGCGCCTTCGGCCGCCAGGCGGCGCGCCGCGTGCGCGCCGAGCGCGCCGGTACCACCCGTGACCAGCACCGTTCCCCGCGGCACCCAGCCGGCTCCAGTGACGCCGGAGGCCACCGGAAGGAGTCGCGGGACGAGCAGTCCGCCGCCGCGGATCGCGGCCTGATCCTCACCGCCGGGCGCCAGCAGCGCGGCGCCGAGCCAGGCCAGGGCCTCGTCGTCGAGGTCCGCGCGGCCGTCGTCCGGCAGGTCGACGAGGCCGCCCCAACCGGTGGGGTGCTCCAGCGCGAGGGCGCGGCCGAGACCCCACAGCATCGCCTGCTCGGGGCTGGTCGCCGGGTCGTCGCCGCCGGTGGCGACGGCGCCGCGGGTCAGCGCCCACAGCCGCGCGCTGGATCCGAGATCGCGCAGCGCCTGCGACAGAGCGACGGTCAGCATGAACCCGCTGGGCAGACCCTGGTGGCCCGAACGCGGGTCGAGCGCGAGCAGGGACAGCATCCCGCGCGCGTCCGGCGCGTGCGCGGCCAGACGCGTGGCGACCGCGTGGCGGCTGGCCTCGTCGCCGACCAGCCGGACGGCGACGGGCCGCGTCCCCAGCCATTCCAGCAGCCACATGAGCCTGGTGACCAGCGCGTCCTCGACCCCACGGGCGGGGACGATCAGCACCCAGGTGCCGCCGAGCGGTGGCACCGTGCCAGCGTGGGCGGTGACGGCCGCGGTGGCGGCGTCCGCCGGGAGCGGTCGCCAGCCTGTTCGGTATCGCCAGCCGTCCGGGTCGAGGGGTGCGCCGGTGCCGGGCCGCGACACGTCGCCGGCAGCGGCGTGGTCGCGCGGCGCGCTGGGACGGCCGGGTCCGCTGTCCAGCCAGTATCGGCGGCGCTGGAACGGGTAGGTGGGCAGTTCGACGTGGTGGCCGCCGCCCGCTCCGGCGGCGCGCCAGTCGACGGTCAGCCCGTGGACGTCGAGCGCGGCGACGGCGGCGAGCAACGTCGCCGGCTCGTCGCGCCGCGCCCGGCTCGCCGCGACGACGAGGGGACCGGCCTCGCCCCCCTCGCCCGCCTCGCCGCCTGTCGCCTCGCCGTCCGCGGCCAGGCAGTCGGGGAGCAGCGCCGACAGGACAGCGTCCGGGCCGAGCTCCAGGTAGGCGCCGGCGCCGGCCGCCCGCAGACCGCGAGCCGCGGTGAGGAAGCGCACGGGTTCCCGCACGTGGCGCACCCAGTGTTCGGGGTCGGTCAGCTTGGCGGTGGCGAACGCGCCGGTCAGCGCCGACACGACCGGAACCGCCGGGGGCTGGTAGCGCACCGAGCGGGCGACCTCGCGAAATGCCTCGAGCATGTCGTCCATGTGCGGGGAGTGGAACGCGTGGCTGACGGTCAGCGCCCGGGTGGCGAATCCGCGGGCCGCCCAGTCCGCGGCGACCCGCTCGGCCGCCTCGGCGTCGCCGGCGATCACCGTCGACGTCGGCCCGTTGACGGTGGCGATCTCCACCAGGCCGGCGAGCCCGGCCAGTGACGCGGCGATGTCCGCCTCGCGCGCGCGGATCGAGATCATCACCCCGCCCGGTCGGCAGGCCTGCATGAGCCGGCCGCGGGCCGCGACGAGTGTGACGGCGTCGTCCAGCGTCCACACGCCGGCGACGTGCGCGGCGGTGAGCTCGCCGATCGAGTGCCCGGCGAGCAGACCCGGCACCAGCCCCCACCCGCTGACGAGCCGGTAGAGCGCCGTCTCGTAGGCGAACAGGGCGGGTTGGGTGTATTCGGTGCGGTCGAGCAGGGCGGCGTC
>NZ_FZMO01000036.1 GCF_900197875.1 Frankia canadensis
GCGGAGTGGGCCCGATCGACGTGCAGCCCCACCCCGCCCGCATGTACGACTACTACCTCGGCGGCAAGGACAACCTCGCGGCCGACCGGGAGGCGGCCGAGCTCCTGGTCGATGCCTATCCCGCGACGCGGGTGGCGATCCGCGAGCTGCGCGGCTTCCTCACGCGGGCGACGGCGCACCTGGCGGGCGAGGCTGGCGTGCGCCAGTTCGTCGACATCGGCGTCGGTCTGCCGGCCGCGCCGAACCTGCACGAGGTCGCACAGGCGTCGCAGCCCACCGCGCGGGTCGTCTACGTCGACAACGACCCGATCGTGCCGGCGTAGGTCCAGGTGTCTCACCTGCATCTTTAGGTGGTCCGGTTGACTCTGTAGTCCGTATCCGGGTTGCGCACGCCGCGCGGCTCGCAGGTAATACGCCGACTGCCGCGCTGCCAGGCCCTCGGGGACGACGCCGTTCCGAGTCGGCCCCGAAGTAGCCGAAGGCGGTCCAATACGATCATGCAAACCTGCTGATCAGCATCCCCGGGCGGGACGGGGCGGCGTCCTGCCGAGGCGGTAGCGCCGGTTCGGGCTCCGTTTGGCCCGCTGTGTTGAGCGGCGCCGCTGAATGGCTCGGGGTGTGGCTGGCTTCGGTGCGGGGCTGGGTTGCGGTGGTTGCTGGTGGGACGTTGGTCGGCAGTGTGGTGGGGCGTGTCGTCTGGGTGGGCTCGGGCTGCCGGGGGGTGACGTGGGTATGGGTTGACCGACGAGCAGGTCGGGGCGCTTGCCAGGGTGCTGTCATATCTGCGGCTGTTCGACATTGCCATCGCCCGGTCGGGTCCGGCTCGGGCCGACACCGGACGATGTAGGTGAGTCCGGTGCGGCCCATAGGTCACCATCAGGGTGGACGGGATCGCCGGAGCGCGGTGACGGGTCAGTGCGGCAGGGTGGCGTGGCGTTCGAGGAAGGCGGCGACGTCGGCCTCGTTCTCGATCGGCATCGGGTATACGACGAGGCGGTCGACTCCGAGGTCGGCGTACCGGCGGGCGGTGTCGGCGTCGACCTCGACCGGGTCGACCGGTATGAAGTTGACCTCGAGGCGGCCGAGTCGAGCTGGCCGTTCGACCTCGGCCGCCGCCGCAGCCAGTCCGGCAAGGTGGGTGACCAGGTCCGTTGCCGTGCCGAAGCCCAACCAGCCGTGCCCGCGGGAGACCGCGCGGCGGAAGGCGGCCGGGCTGTGGCCACCGATCACGATGCGGGGGCCGCCCGGGCGCACGGGCCGCGGGTGCGCGTCGACGTCCGTGAACGAGACATATTGCCCGTCGTAGGAGGGCGCGGGGTCGGTCCACAGTGCCGTCATCGCGTCCAGGTACTCGTCCGTGCGGTGGCCCCGCCCGGCCATCGGTATCCCGATCGCGGTCATCTCGGGTTCCAGGTATCCGGCGCTGACGCCCAGGAGGAGCCGTCCTCCACTCAGCACGTCCAGGCTCGCCACCTGCTTGGCCAGGATGAGCGGGTTGCGTTGCGGGAGGACGATGACGCCGGTGCCGAGCTCCAGTTTCCGGGTGGCTGCGGCGACGTAGGCCAGGTGTACCAGCGAGTCGAGGATGGGGTCGGTCGCTTCCAGCGGGGAAGGCGGCACCCGGCGTCTGGGTAGCACTACATGTTCGCTGGCCCACCAGGAGCGGTAGCCGAGTTCTTCGGCCAGCCGGACGAGTCGGAGGGTGGCATCCGGGCTCACCGTCGCTTTCATGTTCAGGCCGCTGACGCCGAGTTCCACGTTCCTGCTTCCTTTCGATATGCGCCGTCCCGGCGCCGGCTGGGGTGGGCTGCTCGTCCGGTCCCGACGAGGAGCAGATCCACACGGTGCACCGGTTGTCGGTGGCTGTCTGTGGGCCGTGCGGTGCTGCCAGCATCTCCGTCGGCGGCGGGGCTCGTCCAAGACCGGGAGCCATAACATGTGGTTATGGATGTCCACATACGGCAGCTGCGGTATTTCGTCGCCGTGGCCGAAGAACTGAGTTTCACCGTGGCCGCCGAGGACCGGCTCTTCGTCTCCCAGCCGGCGGTGAGCAAGCAGATCCGTCAGCTCGAGCTGTCCTTCCGGGCGGCGCTGTTCGAGCGGAACAGCCGGACGGTCAACCTCACCCAAGCGGGTAGGGCGCTGCTGCCGGAGGCGCGACGCATCATCGCGCAGTGGGAGGATGCGCAGCGGGCGGTCGCCGATGCCGCAGCCGCGCGGCACCGCACTCTGGTGGTCGGGTTCCAGACGCGGATCGGCCGGGGACTGATCCCCGCTGTCAGGGCCGCGTTGGAGATGGCGCTGCCGCAATGGCGGCTGCTGCTCCGCCAGGTCCCGTGTAGTGACCCGTCCGCGGGGCTGGCGGGTGGTGGTGGTGTGGATGTCGCGTTTGCGTGGCTGCCGGTGCACGCGGACGCGGCATTCTCCTGGCAGGTGGTCACCTCCGAGGACCGCTGGGTGGCGATGCCGTCGAAACACCCTTTGGCTGAAAGTGCCGAGGTGGACTTCGCGGACCTGGCCGAGGAACCGTTCATCGCGCTGCCCGACGACGCTGGTCCACTGCGAGAGTCCTGGCTGGCGGCCGGTCAGCGGACCGTACCGGCGTTGGTCGGGGCCGAGGCCACGACTGCGGAGGAGGCCTTGGAAGCGGTCGCGTCCGGGCTGGGCGTGGTTCTGCTGACTGCGGGCAGCGCCGAGATGTACCGGCGAGATGATGTTGTTTTCCATCCAGTGCGTGGGCTGCCCCCGGCCGAGCTGGCGGTTGTCTGGCGCACCGGCGACCGCCGGCGTGCGGTTCAGATCTTCGTCGATGTCTGCCTGCGCTCCGCGTACTCCCTCGGCGGGAAGGTCGCCGGCACAAGTCGGTCCTGCTAACGTGCCGGCCGGTACCCTTGGCTGCGGCCACAGGGGCCTGGATCGTCGTCGAGGACGAGGCCGGGCAGTCCCTGCGGCCACCGCGGGTGACCAGCTGGGGCCGGCGTGAGCGCACCCCGCTGGTCCGGGTACGCGGAGGCGGGTCGGGGCGGGTGTCGGTGGCGGGGATGGCCCGCTACCGGCCCGGCCAGGCGCCGCGGCTGTTCTACCGGACCCTGAAGCACCGGGGCCGCCGCGACGAGCCGATGTCGTTCTCCTGGCGGGACTATCGGGATCTGGTCGTGGCTTTGCACAAGCGGCGGGGCAGGCCGGTGGTGCTGGTCTGGGATAACCTCAACCGGCACCTGTGCGTGGAGATGGCCGCGTTCATCGCAGCGAACACGCTGTGGCTGACCATGGTGCAGCTGCCTTCGTACGCGCCCGAGCTGAATCCGGTGAGGGGTGTGGTCGGTGCTCAAGGGCGGACAGATCGCCAACCGGGCCTTCGACGGCTGCCTCGCCGGCACCGGCCTGACCTTGGAACTATCGTGATCACGAAGTCGTGATCCGACGGTATCACGCATTAAAAATCGGTAGTGTCCGCGTCGCTCAGCGGGTGACGGGCAGTCGCCAATGCCCTGCCAGGATTGATCTAGACCGACGAAATACAGAAGATCGCGGGTGCCGTAATCGCCTCGTCGGTTCTGCGGGTATTCCGCTGGTGGCCGTGACCTGCAGGGGCGGTGTTGTCGGGTACCCAGCCGATGCGGTCCTAATTAGCTTCCCCCTCGACGTGTGCAACCTTGGGGTGGTACCGCTCGTGCTGGCGTACGCGCGCGCCCTGCTCACCGGCACCGCGCAGGGCCGCACCGCGGTCGTCGCGGCGGACGTGCGCGACCCCGAGGGGGGATCCTGCGCTCCCCGCGGCTGCGCGCCGAGCTCGACCTCGGCCGTCCGGTCGCCCTGTGCCTGCTGTCGCTGCTGCACCACGTGTCGGACGAGGACGATCCGCACGGCATCGTCGCGCATCTGATGGACGCGCTGCCCCCCGGCAGTCATCTCGCGCTCACCCACGTGACCGGCGACTTCCTCCCGGCGGCGACCACGGCGCGCGGCATCGCCCTGTACCGGGCCCGTGGCATCCCCGTACAGCCGCGCACCCGGGCGAGCATCGCCCGCTTCTTCGACGGCCTGGAACTGCTGGAGCCGGGGCTCGTGCCGGTGCAGCGCTGGCGCCCGGCGCCCGGGGTGGTCCCGGTCGCCGACGCGGCGGCCGGCGGCTACGGCGCGGTGGCGCGCAAGGCCTGACGGGTCGCGCCGGCCTCTCGGCCGGGTAGACGGTTCCCCTGCGGTGGTGGCCTGACCGGGGACGACAACACCGCCGAGGTACCGGACCTCAGCCGGGAGCGGGGACGGTGGCGCTCTCGCGCAGTCGCCTGGTCCGCTCCAGCCGCTCGTCGATCTCGTCGCGGAAGGCCACCAGCCGGAGGATCTTGTCCTCCACCTCGCCGCGCACCTTCAGGTAGGCGCGCTGCCCCTCGTCCAGCAGCCGCAGCCGGTCGCCGTCGTCGGAGGCCGCGCGGTATTCCAGCCGCACCTGGGCGAGATGATCCTCGTAGGCGAGGATCGTCCTGATCTCGTCCAGGTTGAAGCCGAGCAGCGTCTGGAGTTCCCGGATCCGGCGGACCCGGGCGAGGTCGGCGTCGGCGTAGAGCCGATTGCCCCCGCTGGTCCGCGCGGAGGGGGTCAGCAACCCTACTTCCTGGTAGTAGCGCAGTGCCCGTACGGACACCCCGAGTTTCTGCGCCGCCTCCCCGATGCCGCACAGCTCGGGTGCCGCCTGTCTGGTCGCGTCCTTCGCACCCACCCCGTGATTGTCTCGCACCGCAGCGACCGCTAGGCCGACTGGGCGGGTTCGGCCGACGAGCTGGGCGCGCCCGGCAGCGGGCTGCCGGCGCCGTCCTCCATCGCGGCGAGCTCGCCGACGCCGGCCAGGCCCTCCGCCGCCTCCGCCCGCAGGCTCTGCCGCGCGTGCGGCGCGTCGCGGCCCCGCAGCCAGCTGAGCACGGCGGCGATGACGCAGGCGATCGCCGCGAAGCCGAAGGCGAGGTGCAGGCCGTCACCGAACGGGCCCGAGATGAGGTTCGGGAAGAAGGTGTGCCCGGTGAGGAAGTCGGCGCGGTCCTGAGGCAGCGAGTTCAGCGTGTCCGGGCCGAGCAGCTGCTCGGTGGGGTTGAAGCCGAGGAACGCGGCGAACAGGCTGCCGATCGGCGGCAGGTTCGCCAGCTCGTGGGCCTTCGCCGGGTCCACGCCCTGGCCGGTGAGCCCGTGGAACATCGCGTCGGGCAGGCTGGAGGCGAGGCCCAGCGCGATCACGGTGAAGAACACGCCGATGGACAGCACGCTGGCCGAGTTCTGGAAGGTGGTGAGCATGCCGGCGCCGGCGCCGCGCTGACTCGCCGGCAGGGTGTTCATCACCGCGCTCGTGTTCGGCGCCGCGAACAGGCCCATCGACAGGCCCATGAGCAGCAGGATCGCCGCGAAGCCCCAGTAGTTGAAGTTGATCGGGATCAGGTCGAACAGCAGGAACGCCACGGCGGTGAAGACGAGGCCGAGGGTGGCGAACGGGCGCGCGCCGTACCGGTCGGCGAGCCGGCCGGCCATCGGGCCGGCGAGCAGGAACCCGACCGTCAGCGGGATCATGTAGATGCCGGCCCACAGCGGGGTCTTCTCGAAGCTGTAGCCGTGCAGCGGTAGCCAGATCCCCTGCAGCCAGATGATCAGCATGAACTGCAGGCCGCCGCGGGCGAGCGCGGCGAGCAGCGCCGTGAGGCTGCCCATGGTGAACCCGCGGTGGCGGAACAGCTCGAGGCGGAACATCGGGTCCGCCGAGCGCACCTCGATGACCACGAAGCCGATCAGCACGGCGAGGCCGCCGAACAGGCAGACGAGCACGAACGGCTTGGTCCAGCCCATGGTGTGCCCGCCGTAGGGCTGCAGGCCGTAGACGATGCCGGTGAGGATCGCGATGAGGCCGACCCCGAAGCTGATGTTGCCGGCCCAGTCGATGCGGGCGTGCGTGCGCACCCCGTTGTCACGCAGCTTCAGGTAGGCCCAGACCGTGCCGAACAGGCCGAACGGCACGGACACCAGGAACACCAGATGCCACTCGACCGGCGCGAGCAGGCCACCGACGAGCAGGCCGAGGAACGACCCGCCGATCGCCGCCACGCCGTTGATGCCGAGCGCGAAGCCCCGCTCGTTCTCCGGGAACGCGTCGGTGATGATCGCACTGGAGTTGGCGAACAGGAACGCCCCGCCGACCCCCTGCCCGATCCGCATCACGATGAGCCACCAGGCGGCCGCGGTCCCGTGCATCCAGGTCACGGCCAGCAGGATCGAGAACACCGTGAAGATCGCGAAGCCGAGGTTGTACATCCGCACCCGGCCGAACATGTCGCCGACCCGGCCGAGGCTCACCACCAGGACCGAGGTGACGAGCATGAAGCCCGTCAGGATCCACAGGAAGTACGAGGTGTTCTCCGGGGCGAGCGGGTCGATCTGGATGCCCCGGAAGATGTCCGGCAGCGCGATCAGCAGGATCGAGCTGTTGATGGTGGCCATCAGGATGCCGATGGTCGTGTTCGACAGCGCGATCCACTTGTAGGCGCCGTCGTGACCATGCTCAGAGGTCGTCACGGTGGCAGGCTAGCGCCTCCATCTCACGTCAGCGGTAGATGTGAGCGGGTTCATAACGTCGTGATGCACAGGCGGGAACCATTCGGGCACTGCCACCGTGCGGGTGACCCGTTCGGGCGGGTCTGGGCGGTCGGCGCCCGCGGTGCCGCCGGGCGCCGACGCCGACCCGGCCAGATGGTCGAACGGTCAGACGGTCAGACGCGCGGAAGGACCTCGGTGGCGATCAGCCCGAGGTGGTCGAGGTCCTCCAGGTCGAGCAGCTGCAGGTAGATCCGGCTCGCGCCGGCTCCGGCCGGGCCGAAGGCGGTGAGCCGGGCGACGACCTCCTCGGGCGTCCCGACGAACCCGTTCGCCCGCAGCTCCTCGACGTCGCGGCCGATGCGGGCGGCGCGGCGGGCGAGGTCCGCGTCGCTGGTCGCGCAGACGACGACGTTCGCCGTGGAGCAGACCAGGCTCGCCGGGTCGCGTCCGACCGCCGCGGCGGCCGCGCGGGCGCGGGCGAACCGCTCGGCGACGACCTCCGCGGAGGCGAACGCCGCGTTGTACTCGGCCGCGTAGGCGGCGGCGAGGCGGGGCGTCCGGTGGGTGCCGGCGCCCCCGACGATGATCGGCGGCCCGGGGCGCTGCGCCGGTTTGGGCAGGGCCGGGCTGTCGGTGAGCTGGTAGTGGCTTCCCGTGTGACTGAAGGTCTCCCCCGCCGGGGTGCCCCACAGCCCGGTGATGATCGCCAGCTGCTCCTCCAGCCGCTCGAACCGCTCGCCCAGCGACGGGAACGGCACCCCGTAGGCGCTGTGCTCCGCCTCGAACCAGCCGGCGCCGAGCCCCAGCTCCACCCGGCCGCCGCTCATCGCGTCCACCTGGGCGACGCTGATGGCCAGAGGCCCTGGCAGCCGGAAGGTCGCGCTGGTCACCAGGGTGCCGAGCCGGATGCGGGAGGTCTCCCGGGCGAGGCCGGCGAGGGTGATCCAGGCGTCCGACGGGCCGGGCAGCGGATCTCCCGGGCCCATCCGCAGGTAGTGGTCGGAGCGGAAGAACCCGTCGAAGCCTGCCTGCTCGGCCGCCTTCGCGACGGCGAGCTGCTGATCATAGGACGCACCCTGCTGGGGCTCGACGAACACGCGCAGATCCATGCCACCACCCTGTCAGCCCGGTCGCGGACCGTGCCACCGTGAGGTGGGGGTACGTCTCGTTCGGGTACCGTCCGCCCGGTAAGGTGATCGCCCGGACCGGCGGGCCGCTGCGCCCGCGGTGGGCGCGGTCCGACCCGACCTGAGCGAAGGAGGTGGCGGCGTGGCTGTCCAGATCGACCAGGGGCGCGAGCGCGAGCAGATCATGAACGCCGCCTACCGGTGTTTGATCGCGAGCGAGGGCGCCTCGGTCTCGATCACCGACATCCTGCAGGCAGCCGGGTTGTCGACGCGCGCCTTCTACCGGCACTTCGCCTCCAAGGACAGCCTGCTGCTGGCGATGTTCCGCCGGGACAGCGAGCGGGTGACCGCCGAGCTGTCCGCCGCCGCGGCCGGCACCCTGACGGCCGCCGAGGCGCTGCGCAGCTGGATCGACGGCGCGCTGCGGCTGATGTCGCAGGAGCCTCGCCGCCGCCGCGCGCTGGTACTCAGCTCGGACGAGGCCCGGCGCGCCCGGGGCTACGCGGGGGAACGCGAGTGGTATCACGCCACGAGCGAGGCGGCCCTGGCCGCGATCCTGCGCCGGGGCGTCGAGGACGGCTCGTTCCCCTGGGCGAACCCCGAGGCGGACGCCGAGCAGATCCAGGCGATCCTGGGCTACTGCCTGGACACGCAGCTGCTGAGACGGCCCGCCGACGGTGACGCGCGGCTCGCCGAGAGAGCCGGGGAGCTCGCCGACCGGGTGGGCGACTTCATCTTCCGGGCTCTCGGCGCCGCGCCCGGCCCCACCCCGCGTGCCGACACGGGCGGCGGCGCGGACCCGCGCTGATCCGTTCCCGCCGGCCGCTCTGTTCTGGCCGGCCGCTCTGTTCCGGCCGGCCGCCACGGCCGTCCGATGTGCGGCCATGCCGCCCGCACACCCGGTTCCAGCATCCGCGCGACACACCGGTTGACGTGAGGCCGCTCACGGCGCATGCTGTGAAAAACACGTTTTCACATACGCGGCGGCCGGGCATGACAGGGCCAGGACGGACCCGAGGATCAGGAGTCACACGATGAACAAGATCTGGGCAAACTCCGGGGACTCGCACTTCCTCGAGCCGGAGGACCTCTGGCGGACCAGCCTGCCCGCCCGGCTCGCCGACCTCGTCCCGCGCTCGGAGAAGGACCCCGACGGCCTGTGGGAGACCGTCCACATCGACGGCATGTCGTTCCGCCGTCAGCTGCCCAAGCCCCAGGCGCAGGAGTTCTACGACGCCACCCACCGCGCGCCCGGCGCCCGTGACCTCGACCTGCGACTCAAGGACCTCGACAACGAGGGTGTCTGGGGCGAGCTCACCTTCCCGTCGCTCGGCATGTGGAACTCGTCGTTCCGCACGCCGGAGGTGCTGCGCGAGGCGGTGAAGGTCAGCAACGACTGGGCCTGGGACAAGATCGCCCGGCGCTCGCCGCGGCTGATCCCGACGGCGCAGGTGCCGACCCTGATCCTCGAGGACGCCGTCGCGGAGCTCGAGCGCTGCGCCGAGATCGGTTACCGCGCGGTCTTCATGCCGACCAGCCCCCACCCGAAGCAGAAGCCCTACAACCACGACTCGTGGGAGCCCTTCTGGGCCGCCGCCGAGCGGGCGAACATGGTGCTCGCCTTCCACATCGGCACCGAGCCGGTCGACCTCACCGCCACCGGGCCGTCCGGCGTCGTGCACCGGGGCCCCGGCGGCGCGGTGCTCAACTACGTCGAGACCACCTACTCCGGTCAGCGGGTCGCGACCGCCATGGTCGCCTCCGGCGCCCTCGACCGGCACCCCGACCTGCGGATCCTCATCGCCGAGGGTGGCGCGACCTGGGTGCCGTTCCTCGCCGACCGGATGGAGGAGGGCTACCGCCAGCACCACATGCTGGTCCGCCCGAAGCTGACCCGCAGCCCGCGGGAGATCCTCTACTCGCAGGTGTACGCGTCGTTCCAGCACGACAGCACGGCCGTCGCCGCGATGACCGCGATGGGCTACAACAACGTCATGTGGGGCAGCGACTACCCGCACATGGAGGGGACGTTCGGCCACACGCAGGAGACGCTGCACGGCCTGTTCGACGGCGTCGACCCGGCGGTGAAGCAGCGCATCACGGTGGGCGCGTTCGCCGAGCTGTTCCCGTCGGTGCCGCCGCTGCCGACCGCCGACGCGCCGGCGCCCGTCGGCGCCACGTCCTGACCTGTCCCGCGGACCGGCGCCTCCGATCGGCGCCGGTGGGAGTGGCAACGCCGGTCGGACGCCGGGGACACGATCACCGCGCCCCCGGCGTCCGCCGTCCCGCCGCCGTCTCTCCCCGAGGAAGGAGCCGATGTGACTGACAACGTGATGTACGACTCGCCGAACGAGTTCATGCAGGACGTGGCGAACAACCGCGGCCTGTGCGTGGCGCAGTCGGTGCTGCCGCAGGAGGACGGCACCTACCTCGTCGAGTGCGCCTGCGAGACCTGGACGACCACCGCCTCCTCCATCGAGGAGGGCCTGCGCCTCGCCAAGGCGCACACCAGCTCGGCCGCCTGAGTCCTGCTTCCCCGGCCGGCCCGTCTCGCCGGGCTGGCCCGGCCGGGGTGTCGGCCAGGCGATGCCGTCATGACAACTGTCATGGCGCACCCGTGACGGTCATGACTGGAGCTGGACGTGGCCGCGCGGAATCCTTGATCCCATGTTCGGGACACCTCCGCCGTCTGGCCGCGGCACCCCGTCTGCCCCCGGCTCGATCCCCCAGGCGGCTGCGCGGGATGTCATCCCGCGCAGCCGCGAGGCGGGCGCCCACAAGACGGCCGTCGCATCCCCGCCACACAGCGTCCACCTCGTCGGCCTGCGCAAGCAGTACGGCACCGTCCAGGCCGTCGACGGCGTCGACCTGGCGATCGCCGCCGGCGAGATCGTCGCGCTGCTCGGGCCGAACGGCGCCGGCAAGTCGACGACGATCGACATGCTGCTTGGCCTGACCCGCCCGGACGACGGCGAGGTCCGGCTGTACGGCGAAAGCCCCCAGCGGGCCTGCACCGCCGGGCGGGTCGGCGCGATGCTGCAGAACGGCGGGCTGCTGCCCGAGGTCAGCGTCGGGCGGATGCTCGAGTCCGTGCGCGCCCTGTACCCCCGCGCCCTGCCGGTGCGCGAGGTGCTGGCCCGCGCCGGCGTGAGCGAACTGGCCGACGCCCGGACCAACCGGCTCTCCGGCGGCCAGCGCCAGCGGGTCCGCTTCGCGCTCGCCCTGCTGCCCGACCCCGACCTCATCGTCCTCGACGAGCCGACCGCCGCGATGGACGTGGAGAGCCGCCGCGCCTTCTGGACGGCGATGCGGACGTGGGCCGCCGCCGGGCGCACCGTCCTGTTCGCCACCCACTACCTGGAGGAGGCGGACGACTTCGCCGACCGGATCGTCCTGCTGCGCCGCGGCCAGGTCATCGCTGACGGCCCGACCACCGAGGTCAAGGCGCTGGTCGGCGGCCGGACCATCCGCGCCACCCTGCACGGGCTGGACGACGCCGTCCTCACCGGCCTCGCCCGGCTGCCCGGGGTGGCGCGCGTCGACAGCCGCGGCGCGTCGATCACCCTGACCTGCCCGGACAGTGACACGGCCCTGCGCGCGCTGCTCGCCGCCTACCCGACGGTGGAGGACATCGAGGTCGTCGGCGCCGGACTCGAGGACGCGTTCGTCGCGCTGACCTCGGACGACTCTCCCGAGATCCGGCCCGCCGCCAGCCGCCAGGAGACCACCCGATGAGCGACATCACCGCCGCCGCCGCGTCCACCACCGCGTCCGCACGGCCCCCCGCCGCGGCCGCCGCCTCCACCTACCTGCGCTACGTCCGATCGGAGATCACCCGCGGCTGGCGCAACACGCGGCTGCTGATCTTCACCCTGGTGATGCCGATCATCCTGTTCGGCGCGTTCAGCGCGTCCGGCGCGGACGATCGGCTCGGCGCGCTCACCGTCGCCCCCTACATCATGATCAGCATGGCGTCGTTCGGGGCGATGAACTCCGTGCTCGGCACCGCCGGCGGGATCGCCGTCGAACGCTCCCTCGGCTGGAACCGCCAGCTGCGGCTGACCGCGCTCACCGGCCCGCAGTACGTGCTCGGCAAGGTGGCGACCAGGTTCACCATGGCCGTGCTGCCGATCGTGGCGGTGTTCGTCGCCGGCGACGCGATGCGCGGGGTACGGCTGTCCGCCGGCACCTACCTGGGCGCGGGCGCGTCGATCCTGCTCGGACTGATCCCGCTGGCCGCGTTCGCGGTGTGGCTCGGCTACCTGGTCCGCCCGGAGAACCTGCAGGCCGTGACCGGTGGCGTGTTCAGCCTGCTGGCGCTGGCCGGCGGGATCTGGGTTCCGGTCGAGAACTTCCCGACCTGGCTCGCCGATATCGTGAAGCTGCTGCCGATGTACTGGTCGGCCCAGGCCGGCCGCGCGGTGCTCGAGGGCGGCTGGATCGGCGTCCGCGGCCTGATCACCCTGGCCCTGTGGACGGTCGTGCTCGGCGCCGCCGCCGGGCGGGCCTACACCCGCGACCAGCTGCGCACCTGACGGGCCCCGGGCCGGCAGCCAGGGAGGTGACCACGGTGGGGTGGAACGCGGGTGCCGCGGCGGGTGCGGCCGGGGCGACGCGGCGGTTCCTGCTGCAACCGGGGTTGCCGGTGGTCCCGCGGGACCGCCCGATGATGGATCCGTGGCGCTGGCGCCGCGTCGCCAGCGTCTTCCTCGTCTACCTCGGCTACGCCGCCTCGGACATGGTGGCTCTGCACGACAACCCCCTCGTCATCGCCTACGGTGCCGTCCTGCTGGTCGTGTTCAGCGCGGTGTACCTGATCACCGTCCCGCTCGTCGCCTTCCTGGGGCGCCGCGAGTACCTGTGGCCGGCGCTGCTTGGCATGGTGGCCTGCATCGCCGCCTACGTGCCGGTCGTCGGCGGCGGCGGGCTGGTGATGACGGTCTACCTGAGTGTGGCGCTCGTCCTGCTGGCCCGCCCGATCGTCTCGATCCCGCTGGTCCTCGCGATCGCCGCCGTCGACACCTGGCTGCCGCAGCACGTCGACTGGTGGCAGGCGCACGGCGCCCAGTGGTCGCTGTCCGCCCCGGTGCTGCTCGCCGCGCTGACGATGTACGGGGTCCGCGCCGGCGCGCGCAGCCAGGCGGAGCTGTCCCGTGCCCATCAGGAGATCGAACGGCTCGCCAAGGAACAGGAACGGCTGCGCATCGCCCGGGACCTGCACGACCTGCTCGGCCACGCGCTCACCACGATCACGGTGAAGGCGGAGCTCGCCTCGAAGCTGGCCGACCGCGACCCCGCCCGCGCCGCCGACGAGATGGCGCAGGTCGCCGCGCTCGGCCGGCAGGGCCTCGCCGACGTGCGGGCCACCGTGGCCGGCTACCGGGAGGTCAGCCTGGTCACCGAGCTCGCCGCCGCCCGCCAGGTGCTCGCCGCGGCCGGCATCCGCGCCGAGCTGCCCGCCTCCGTCGAGGAGGTCCCCGGCCAGCTGAGGGAGCTGTTCGGCTGGGTGGTCCGCGAGGGCGTGACCAACGCGGTCCGCCACAGCGGCGCCCACCACCTGCGGATCACCCTCGGCGGTGCCTGCGCCGACAGTGACGATGCGGGTAGCGGCAGCGCAGGGAGCGGCATAGGCGGCGGCATCGGCAGTGACGGCATCGAGCTCGTCGACGACGGCCGCGGCCCCGCGCCGGTGAACGGCGCCGCCGGTGCGGTCGCCGGCTCGCCCGGCGGTGCGGGGCTGCGCGGCCTGGCCGAGCGGGTCGCGGCGGCCGGCGGCCGGCTGGAGACCGGCCCCGCCAGCCCGTCCGCCGCGTCCCCCGGATTCCGGCTGCGCGTCGTTGTCCCCTCTGACCAGGAGGCCACTCTTCCGGCCGTCTCCCCGGTGGTGGCTCCGGGCGTTGCCCCGGCTCCCGCCCTACCCGCGAACACAGCCCAGGCCGCGGTCGGCGGTGCCAGCGGACCTTCCCGATGATCACGGTGCTGCTGGCCGACGACCAGCATCTCGTCCGCGGCGCGCTCGCCGCGTTGCTGTCGCTGGAGGACGACATCGAGGTCGTCGGGCAGGTCGGCCGAGGTGACGAGGTCGTCCCCCGGGTGGTCGCACTGCGCCCGGACGTCGTCCTGATGGATGTCGAGATGCCCGGCATCGACGGGCTCGCGGCCGCCGCGGCCGTTCGTGCCACCGCGCTGACGACCCAGGTGCTCATCGTGACGACGTTCGGCCGGACCGGTTACCTGCGCCGCGCGATGGAGGCGGGCGCGCTCGGCTTCGTCGTGAAGGACGCGCCGGCCGAGGCGCTGGCCGACGCGATCCGAAGGGTCGCGCGGGGTGAACGCGTCGTCGATCCGACGCTCGCCGCCGCGACGCTGGCCGGCGGCGCCAGTCCCCTCACCGGCCGCGAGCGCGACGTCCTCGTCGCCGCCCGGGACGGCGCGACCGTCTCGGACATCGCCGGAAGGCTGTTCCTGTCCGAGGGCACCGTGCGCAACTACCTGTCGTCCGTGATCGCCAAGACGGGCACCCGCAACCGCCTGGAGGCCCTGCGTGCCGCCGAGGACGCCGGCTGGCTCTAGCCCGCGCGTCGGGTTGCGATCGTTGTGTCGGCCTGTCGCGTCAGCGGTCCGAGGCCGTTCGCGGCGGCGGCCCGCGGCGGCGGCCGGTGACAGCGTTCTGACATCATCACGGCGTTCTCTGCCAGAAACCTAGGGACAAACCGGACACGACACACCAGGAAACTGGCATCACGCCGCCTTCCCCGGCGGCCACTCCCCCTCCACGGGAAGTCCCCCGCCTCCTCGGCGTTCCAGGTCGCCACCCACACCGGGGTTGATCATGAACGGATGGTGTCGGGGCGCCGTAGGACGGCGGCGGGCAGCGGGCGGATGCGTCCACACGAAGGCGGCCCGAGAGATCACAACTCGACCCGCGGTCTAGTCCGCGCGCGGCGCCGGTGCGGATGTCGGCAGGGCGACCATGGGGTTGCGGGGGCGCGCCGGAGGGCATGATCCTCGGCCCGGGGAGGTCGCCACGGCCGCCGATGGGTCGACGTGAGGAGACACGGGCATGCTGCTCGCCGAGGAACTTCTGCTGCTCGCGCTCGACCCGGAGGGCGGGACGCCGGTGAACTCCTCCCGGGAACCGCTGCGGGTCGGGCTGTCCGGTGCGCTCGTCGCCGAGCTCGGCCTCGCCGGGCTGGTCGCGGAGGACGGGAAGCGGCTCGCACCGGTGGGCGGGCCGGGCACGCACCCGCTGCTCGCCGAGGAACCGCTGCTCGCCGACGTCCACCGGCTGCTCGGGACCCTGCGCGGGCGGCGGGCGGCCGATCAGCTGCGCCGACTGGACCGGGCGGTCGGTGGGGTGTGGTCACGGGTCGTCGACGCGCTGGTGGACGACGGGGTACTCGGGCGGCGCCGCGACCGGGTGCTGGTCGTGCGGGTGACCCGCCATCCGGTGCTGCGGCCGAAGGTCCGCGACGAGGTCGTGGGCCGGATGCGCGCCGCGGCGGCCGGCGACGACCCGCTCGACGCGCGCACCGCGACCGTGCTTGCCCTGTCCGGTCCGTCGCGGCTGCTGGAGGTCGTCGCCCCGCAACGCGGCGAGCGGCGGCACGCCCGCGCCCGCATCCAGGACGCGACCGAGCAGACGCCGATCGCGCCGATCGTCAAGAAGGTGATCAGCGAGGCGCAGGCCGCGGCCGCCAGCGCGGCGGCGGTCGCCGCCACCAGCGCGGCCAGCTCAGGCTGAGCGGGCGGGCGGTCCCGCGAGGCCCGGCCCACGGTCGACGACCCCCGCCGACGCCCCCGGCCCACGGGGTCTGGCGGACGGCGTCTGCCGGATGGCGTCTGCCGGATGCGACGGGCCACCGGTCGGCCCACACTCCGGGCTCGGGTCACTACCAGTGACGCGCCACTCCCCACCGTTAATGTGACGAGCCGAACACGCTCAGCACATCAACATCGGGAGTGACGCCGGATGCCGCAGGACCGCGACCGTGACGCCGACCGGGCCGGCCCGCCGCGCCGGCCTCCCGGTTCCCACCGCCGGGACGGCCGTGGCGTGCCAGGCCGGCGGGCGGCGCTGGCCGCGCGGGCCGCGGTCGCGGTCGTGCTCGGCACGCAGATCCTCGCCATGCTGCTGGTCGGCACCTACACGCGGCGCGAGCCTCGGGTGGGAGGCGTGCCGTTCTTCTACTGGTACTCGCTGATGTGGCTGGTCATCGGGGCACTCGGCATGGCCGCGAGCGTCTGGCTGCTGGCCCGGTTCGCCGCCCCGTCCACCGCGGCCGGGACGGCCGGCGCGGCAGGGGCGGCAGGGGCGGACGGCCCCGCCGGCCGTGACGCCCATCGGAGCGCGCGGTGAACGGCGCGGGGTCGTCGTTCCACGGGGTGCAGTTCACGGTGTTCGCCGTGCTGCTCGCCGCGGTCGCGCTGCTCGGTTTCGCCGCGACCCGCTGGCGGCGCGTCGGCGGGCGGTCGCTCGCCAGCCTGGACGAATGGGGTCTCGGCGGGCGGACCTTCGGCGGCTTCGTCGCCTGGTTCCTCATCGGCGGCGACATCTTCACCGCGTACACCTTCATCGCGGTGCCGGGAGCGATGTACGCGGCGGGCGCGGTCTCCGGCTGGTACGCCGTCGCCTACACCACGATGGTGTGGCCGCTGGTGTTCGTCCTCATGCCCCGGGTGTGGACGCTGTCGCACCGCCACGGCTACGTCACGCCCGCGGACCTGGTGCAGGGCCGCTACGGCTCGCGCAGCCTCGCCCTGGCGGTCGCCGTCACCGGCATCGTGGCGACCATGCCCTACATCGCCCTGCAGCTCGTCGGCATGCAGGCGGTGCTGGAGGTGATGGGGGTCGGCACCCGCAGCGCCAACCCCGTCGTGCGCGACCTGCCGGTCATCGTCGCCTTCGCCGTGCTCGCCGCCTGCACCTACACCGCGGGTCTGCGCGCCCCGGCGCTGCTCGCGTTCGCCAAGGACCTGCTGATCTACCTGGTGGTCGCCGTCGCGATCGTGGTGATCCCGCACCGCCTCGGCGGTTTCGGGGCGGTCTTCGACGCCGCCGAGCACAAGTTCGACGCCGCGAACGCCGCCGCGGCGGCGGCCGGGAAGCACCCGAGCGCCGTGTTCATCCCCGGCCCGAAGGACGTCCTCGCCTACGCCACCCTCGCGCTCGGTTCGGCGATGGCCCTGTTCCTGTACCCGCACGCGATCACCGGGGTGCTCTCGACCCGGTCCCGCGACGTCATCCGGCGCAACACCGCAGTCCTGCCGCTCTACACGGTGCTGCTCGCCCTGATCGCCCTGCTCGGCTACGTGGCGATCGCGGCCGGCGTGCACACCACGAACCCGCGTCTCGCCGTCCCGCTGCTGTTCGACCACGAGTTCCCGGCCTGGTTCGCCGGGGTCGCGTTCGCGGCGGTCGCCGTCGGCGCGCTGGTCCCGGCGGCGATCATGTCGATCGCGGCGGCGAACCTGTTCACCCGCACCATCTACGTCGGGCACCTGCGACCGGACGCGACGCCGGCGCGCGAGGCCGCCGTCTCCAAGGTCGCCTCGCTGCTGGTCAAGGCCGGCGCGCTGGTGTTCGTCCTGTGCCTGGACACGCAGAACTCGATCAATCTGCAGCTGCTCGGCGGGGTGTGGATCCTGCAGACGTTCCCGGCGGTCGTGCTCGGGCTGTGGCGGCCCCGCCTGCACCGCCGGGCCCTGCTCGCCGGCTGGGTGGTGGGCATGGCCTACGGCACCGCGCAGGCGTACGCGCAGCACAGCACGCTCGCCCGGCACTTCGGCGGGGCGCTGGCGACCGTTCCCGGCCTCGGCCGGGCCGGCTACATCGCCGTGACCGCGCTCGCGCTCAACCTCGCCGTCGCCGTCGTGGGATCCCTGCTGCTGCGCGCCGCCGGCGTGCCGGGCGGCACCGACGCCGCGGCCGCCGCGCCCGTCGCCGCGCCCGTCCCCGCACCCGCGCCCGTAGGCGCCGGGACGGCATCGTCCGTCGCCGCCGAGCTCCCGCCCCAGCGCGGGCACCGGGGCGCCCCGCACGTCCAGGCGACACCGCACGTCCAGGCGACACCGCACGTCCAGGCGACACCGCACGTCCAGGCGACACCGCACGTCCAGGCGACACCGCACGTCCAGGCGACACCGCACGTCCAGGCGACACCGCACGTCCAGGCGGCACGGTCCGGCCAGGTGACACGGTCCGGGCAGGTGACACCACCCGTCAAGGTGACACGGTCCGGCCAGGCAGTGCCGTCCGGCCAGGCCGTGCCGGCCGAGGACCCGCCGGTGTAGACCGCCCGCGCCGCCGCCCGCCGCCCGGACATGCGCACACTGTCCTGCGGAGACCAACCTGCGGAGACCAACCTGCGCGGGCCGACCCGCGCGGGTCGAGGCCCCGGCTCCTCGTTGCGGTGTCTCCGGAAGGGACGGTCACGCATGTCCGTGCTCCAGGACGCGCGGTCGATGGCGGACGACCTGGTCTCCCTGCGTCGCCGCCTGCACCGCGAGCCAGAGATCGGCCTCGATCTGCCCCGCACGCAGGAGAAGGTGCTCGCCGCGCTCGACGGCCTCCCCCTGGAGATCACCCTCGGTCGCTCCGCGACCTCGGTGACCGCCGTCCTGCGCGGTGGCGCGCCGCGCGGGGCGGGAGCCGCCGGCGGCGGGGCGGCGCCGTCCGTGCTGCTGCGCGGCGACATGGACGCCCTGCCGGTGTGGGAGCACACGGGACTGCCCGACGCGTCGACCGTCGACGGGGTGATGCACGCCTGCGGCCACGACCTGCACACGGCGATGCTGGTCGGCGCGGCGCACCTGCTGTGCGCCCGCCGCGCGGCGCTGCCCGGGGACGTCGTGTTCATGTTCCAGCCCGGGGAGGAGGGCTGGGAGGGCGCGCAGCGCATGATCGACGAGGGCGTGCTGGACGCCTCCGGCCGGCGGGTGTCCGCCGCCTTCGGGCTGCATGTGTTCTCCGCCGCGCTGCCGGGCGGCCAGTTCTGCGGCCGGGCGGGCGCGATCACCTCGGCGTCGGCGATGCTGCGGGTCACCGTGCGCGGGGAGGGCGGGCACGGGTCCATGCCGCACCGGGCGAGCGATCCCGTCACCGCCGCCGCCGAGATGGTCCTCGGACTGCAGACGATGGTGACCCGCCAGTTCGACGTGTTCGACCCGGTCGTGATCACCGTGGGGGTGCTGCGGGCGGGGACCCGGCGCACCGTCATCCCCGACGAGGCCATCTTCGAGGCCACCGTGCGGACCTTCTCGGCCGGCACCGCCGAGCTGGTCGAGCGCGCCGCACGCCGGCTGCTGCGCGGGATCGCCCACGGGCACGGCGTCGAGGTCGACGTCGAGTTCGCGCCCGAGCGGCCGGCGACGGTCAACGACGCCGGGACGACCGCGCTCGCCGCCCGCGCCGTCGCCGAGACGTTCGGTGAACGCCGCTACACGACACTCGACCATCCGCTGGCCTGCTCGGAGGACTTCTCCCGGGTGCTCGCCCAGGTGCCCGGCAGCCTCGTCGCGCTCGGCGCGGCCATGCGTGACGCCGACCCGCGCACCGCGCCGTTCAACCACAGCGCGCGAGCCCGGTTCGACGAGGGCGTCCTGCCCGACGGTGCCGCCCTCTACGCCGAGCTCGCCGCGCGTGCCCTCGCCGACCCAACCGGCTGACTGACCGACCATCCCGCCCCACCACCCCCCG
>NZ_FZMO01000377.1 GCF_900197875.1 Frankia canadensis
TCTTCACACCGGGCCGTCCTCGGTCGCGGCGGCGACCGCTCGGGCGGCCCGGTTCGCGGCGGCGCGGCGGCCCCCTGTGACGGGACGGCCAGCCCACCATCCCGCGACGCACCGGCCCGCGGGCCGCGCGGGGTCAGGCGGACGGGGGTGGGCCAGGGTCGTCGGTGCCGGTGAGGCTCTCCGGCAGCCAGATGTCGATCACCGCCATGTCGGCGAGGGACGGGTGGCAGTGCAGGCCGCCACCGAGGGCCGCGAGCCGACGGGCGTCGTCCGCGAGCGCGATCCGCAGCCGCGGCACGCTGCCCGCCGGGTCGCTGACCCGCACCGCGAGCCGGCCGGCGGTCCGGCTGAAGTGGACGAGCAGCGCGTCGTCGGCGGACGCCGGCAGCGCCGCGAGCGCCGCCGCCGCCGCGTGGTAGACACCGGACTCGATCTCCCAGCCGACCCGCCGCCCGAGATCGCCGGTGCAGCGGATCCGCCGGGGCAGGGCAGCGGCCAGTTCGCCCAGCGCGGCAGCGGTGCCCCGCGCGCGCAGTGTCGACGGATGCACTCCCCGCACCACGGCCCGAAAGGTGTCGAGGAGATCGTCGACGGCCGACCGTAGCGCGCCCAGCGCCGCCGGGGCGCGGGAAGGGTCGTCGTGCACGGCGGCGGCGAAGTCCCGGCGGCGCTCCGCCACCTCCGCCAGGTGGCGGTTGGCCCCGGTCAGCACCCACGTGGCCAGGCGGCGCCGCTCCGCCTCCAGGGCCGCGCCGAGATCCGCCTCGATGCGCCTCGCCCGCACCTGCAGGTCCTCGGCGTGCCGCGCCCGGACGCGAAGGGTCTCCTGCGCCGTGACCTCGTGCAGAAGCAGCGCCACGATGTCCGCGGTCTCGCGCAGCGCCGAGGTGGGAACAGCCGGCGGCGGCGCGCCCGGACGGTCGGTGACGACCAGCACGGCGATCTCCCGCTGGCCGTCGTGCACCGGCATCATCGCCCGTGCGCCCGGCCAGGCGGGCGGGTCGTCCCGGGCCAGCGGGCTCCGAGGTGCTGGCGGCGCCGTCGGTGGCGCCGGGCGATCGGGCTCGGGCAGCCACAGGTGTGCCTGCCCGGTGCCGGTCGCCAGAGTCAGGTTGCGCAGCAACGGCGCCACGCGCTGCCCGAACGTGGCCCACGCCGGCAGCGCCGCGATGTCCTGCGCCAACACCTGCCACGGTGGCCGGAAGGCGGCCGGACCCGGCGGCGCAAGCCGCGCCGCCGCCGTGGCCACCGACGCCTGCGGCTGGTGGCCGACCGATGCGATCCCGTGGTCAGCCACCGGTGCGGACGGCGTCCAGGTAGCGCAGGACCGCCAGCACACGGCGGTGATGCGCGGTGGAGTCCACGGGCAGGTCGAGTTTGGCGAAGATGCTCGCGCTGTACTTCTCGACCGACTTGGCGGACACGTACAGCGCCGCGGCGATGCCGTTGTTGGAGCGCCCCTCCGCCATCAGGCGCAGCACCTCCGACTCGCGCGGGCTGAGGGAGGCAAGCGGCCCGCCGGCGACGGCCGGCCGCTCGACGAGACGGCGTGCCAGCACCGACTCGATGACGATCTCGCCGGCCTCGATGCGGTCGAGGGTGTCGGTGAGCACCCGCACTCCGGCGATGCGTTCCTTGAGCCGATAGCCGATCCGTTCGGTGCCGATCTCCAGAAAGCGCAGGAGATAGAGCGTCTCGGCGTAGTGCGACAGCAGCAGCAGGCCGATCCCGGGATGACGGTCGCGCACCCGCGCCGCCGTGCTCAGCCCGCCTTCCGGCCCCGGCGGCATCCGGATGTCGAGGACGACGACGTCCACGGGTTCGACGGCGAGCAGATCGAGCAGGGCGTCACCGTCACCGACACAGCCGACGACCTGATGGCCCGCGGTCGACAGCAGCAGCACCAGGCCCTCACGGAACAGGGCGGCGTCGTCGGCGACCGCTACCCGCATGGGAGACGGCCCACCGGCCCGACGCACCATCCGTTCACGGCGCAATCGTTGCACGCCGAACCAGGCCGCGCCCGCTTTCCGCGCAGGCTCGGCCGGGCCGCTCAGGAGGCGGCGGAACGCGGATGAACCAGGCCGAATCGGCCCTGGGCGGTCACCGCGAGCAGGGTCGCCGGAACCGGCGAAGTCTCCCCGGAAATGCGTTTCTCCAGGTCGTCCGGCATTTCCTCGGCCGACCGCGCAAGAATGCCTCGATCATCATCCGGCCGACCGCCGGAATCATTCACGCCGTCG
>NZ_FZMO01000129.1 GCF_900197875.1 Frankia canadensis
CGCTTGTCGACGGCCCGGGCGGGCGGCGCGGATGTTCGAGGCGGCGGGCTGGCAGGTGCTCACGGTGCGCCACGGCCGCCGGCTCGGCGCGTTGCTGCGCGCCCCCGGCGGGCAGGCACTGACGTCCCGACTCGACCAGCTCAGCCCGGCGGAGTACCAGGACCTGCTGCACCTACGGGGTACTGAGCTGCGACGCCGGCTGGCCGGCCCGGGGGCGGCCGGCGCGGGGGTGAGCCGCCTGCTCGACACGATGGGCGACGACGAGATCCTCGCCTGCCTGCGTGACCTCGGCGGCCACGACATCCCGCTGCTCATCGACGCCTTCGACGAGGTCGCCGCCGACCGCCCGACCGTGCTGTTCGCCTACACCGACGACCTCCTCCACGCTCCCGACCAGCCGGCACCCGCCGTCACCGAGCAGGGCCCCGCGGCCGCCGTGATCAGCGCCGGCGACGCGGATGCGGTGGATGCGGATGCGGCGGACACGGACGTGGACGGAGGGGATGTCGCCGTGGTCGACGGTGTCGCGGCGTCCCGGGCGGGTGTTCCCGTCGAGGCCGGCCCGGACGTGCCCGCGGCCGTGGTGGCGCGGCGCGCCGACCTGGCTGTCCGCCCGGCCGGGGACGGTCTGGGGCCGCTGCCGTGGAGCTCGGGCGCCCGCCGGCTGGCCCGGCATGTGGCCGCCTACCTGGACCGGGCGCCGACGGCGCCGCGTGACCCGGCGCCCGTCCCTGCGCACACCGGCCGCGCGTTCCCGGCGTGGATCTCCACGCAGGCGGCGTTCGGACTGCTGTTGCGCGATCTGCCGGCCCTCGCCCCGGCGACGGCCGCCGCCGTCGTCACGGTCAGCACCCGCGCGGCCGACCCGGTGCTCGCCGGCTGGCTCGCCGCCGGCCCCGACGGGCCCGCGGGCGCGGCCGACCGTGGCGCGGTCGAGGTCGTGGCGGACCATGGCGGCCGGCGGGTGAGCGGGCGGCATGTCGCCGGCGGGCTGTCGGCGGCGGCGTTCGGCGGGGTGCTGGGGTCGCTGGGGGTGGCGTGGAGCCGGCAGGGCCTGCCGCTGCTGCCGATCGGCGTCGCCGACGAGGTGAGTGCGGGGCGGGTGCTCCCGGGATGGCTCGCCGCCGGCGCCACCGACGCCCGGTCGGTGCTCGCGGTGGCCGACACCGGGTTCGACGCGGCGTCACGCGCGCTGGCCTGGAACGGCGGCGACGGGGTGCCCACCGCGGTCGCGACCACCTGGATCCCGGCGTTCGCCGACGACACGGCCTGGTGCCTGCTCGCCGGGCTCGACCGCCTCGCCCGCCTCGACGGCGCGTCCAGCCTCGTCCGGTTGTCCGCCCGGCCGGTGGACCAGCGCCTCGCCGAGCTGCCGGCGGACCCGGACGCCCGGCGCCGCCGCCGCGCCCTGGTGCTCGCCGGCGGCTACCGGCTGCACGAGGGCGGCCCGGACGCCGTGATCACCCTGGTCGGCGTCGGGCCGGTCCTGCCGGAGGTGCAGCTCGCCGCGGCACGGCTGCGGGCGGGGCTGGGCCGCGAGGTCAGCGTGGTGTGCCTGACGTCGCCGAACGCGGTCTTCCACGCCCTGCAGGCCCGCCGCGGCCTGGCCGAGGGGTCCGACGCGCTGCTCGCCGAGCTGTTCCCGGCCGAGCGGCGCACCCCGATCGTCACCGTCGTCGACGGTGACCCCCGCGCGCTGAGCTTCCTCGCCGGGGTGCACGGTGACCCGATCTCCACGCTCGGCTCGGCGGCGCCGCCGCCGGGCTCGCCGCCGGCCGCCGACGCCGAGCCCGTGCCGGCCGACACGATCATCGGCACCGCCCTGGACCTGCTCGACGAGGCTGCCGGCCGCTGATCCGGCGGACCGGCGGCGCGGGTCAGACGCCGACGGCGTGCACCCCGCCGTCGACGTGGACGGTCTCGCCGGTGGTCGCGGGGAACCAGTCGGACAGCAGCGCCACGCAGGCCTGGGCGGCCGGGGTGGTGTCGTGGACGCTCCAGCCCAGCGGCGCGCGGCCGTCCCAGACATCCTCGAACTGGCTGAAGCCGGGGATGCTCTTGGCCGCCATCGTCCGCAGCGGGCCGGCGGCGACCAGGTTCACCCGCACGCCGCGGGGGCCGAGGTCGCGGGCGAGGTAGCGGGCCGCGGAGGCGAGCCCGGCCTTGGCGACGCCCATCCAGTCGTAGGACGGCCAGGCCACCGAGGCGTCGAAGTCGAGGCCGACGACTGACGCCCGCTCGCCGAACAACGGCAGCGTCGCGCGGGTCAGCGACGCCAGCGACCAGGTCGAGACCTGCAGCGCCGTGCCGACCTCGGACCACGCCGCCTCGACGAACGGCTTGCCGCCGAGCACCGACTCGGGGGCGAAGCCGATCGCGTGCAGTACGCCGTCAAGGCCGTCGACGTGTTCGAGGACGCGCTCGGCGAGGGCCGCGAGCTGCTCCTCGTCGGTGACGTCGAGTTCGACGACGGGCGCCTCGGTGGGCAGCCGCTTCGCGATGCGGCGGGTCAGGGACAGGCCACGGCCGAAGCCGGAGAGAACCACCCGGGCGCCCTGTTCCTGGGCGATGCGGGCGACACTGAAGGCGATCGACGCCTCGGTGAGGACCCCCGTGACGAGGATCCGCTTACCTTCGAGAAGTCCGCTCATGGCCCGCATCCTGCCAAACATCGGCGGCCCCGCGGGTATCCGTGGTCCAGCAAGTCCGGCCTCGCCCCACTGACCTGGACCGACGCGGGACCCCTCGTCCGGCTCGGACCACATGCTCGGACAACGTGGCATCAGCCGCGGGCGGCGAGACGGCGGCGGCCGGCGCGGGTGACCGGCTCGACGAAACGGGCGGCGAGCGGGCCGATGATCGCCATGAGCAGCACATAGCAGGCGGCGAGGGGCCCGAGTTTCGGTTCGATGCCGGCGGCGACGGCGAGGCCGGCGATCACGATGGAGAACTCGCCGCGGGCGACGAGCGCCGCGCCGGCGCGGAAGCGACCCATGGTGCCGATCCCGGCGCGCCGCGCGGCCCACCAGCCGGTGAAAACCTTCGTCGCGACGCCGGCCAGCGCCAGCAGCGAGCCGGCGAGCAGCGCCGAGGGGATCTGCGCCGGGTCGGTCTGCATGCCGAAGAAGACGAAGAACACCGCCGCGAACAGGTCGCGCAGCGGGCTGAGCACCTCCTGCGCCCCCTCGACGACCGGCCCGGACAGGGCGATCCCGACGAGGAAGGCGCCGACCGCCGAGGAGACCTGCAGGCGCTGCGCGATCCCGGCCACCAGCAGGGCGAGGCCGAGCACCCGCAGCAGCAGGATCTCGTCGTTGCGGTCGGCCTTCGGGTTGAACACCAGCCGGCTGACCTTGTCGCTGTGGCGCAGGGCGACGAACAGGACCGCGACGAGCAGCCCGAGCGCGACCGCGACGGTCACCGACCCGCGGCTGATCGTCTGGTGCGCCAGCAGCGCGGTGAGGACCGGCAGGTAGATGGCCATCGCCAGGTCCTCGAGCACGAGGACGGACAGCACCACCGGCGTCTCCCGGTTGCCGAGCCGGCCGAGGTCCCCGAGGACCTTCGCGATGATGCCGGACGACGAGATGGCCGTCACCCCGCCGAGCACGACCGCCGCGACCGGCCCCCAGCCGAGCAGGAACGCCGCCACCACCCCGGGGGTGGCGTTGAGCAACAGGTCGAGCACGCCCGCGGGGGCGTTGCCGCGCAGGCCGTGCAGCAGTTCCTCGGCGGTGTACTCGAGGCCCAGGGTCAGCAGCAGCAGGACGACGCCGATCTCGGCGCCGACCTCGATGAACTCCTCACTGGCGCCCAGTGGCAGCAGGCCGCCGTGCCCGAAGGCCAGGCCGCCGAGCAGGTACAGGGGGATCGGGGAGATGCCGCCGCGCATCGCCAGATGGCCAAGGATGCCCAGGGAGAACAGGACTCCGCCGAGCTCGAGAAAGGTGGTGGGTGTGGAGTGCACTCGTTTCGGCCAACCAGCTCGTCAACCGGTGCGGAGCAACGCGGCGACGCTCGCCGTGTTCTCCGGGGTCCCGACGACGACCACGATGTCGCCCACCTCGAACCGGAAGTCCGGTCGCGGTGAGGCGTGCACGATCTGGTCGCGCACGACGGCGACGATGGACGCGCCCGTCCGGGTGCGGGCCTGCGTGTCGCCCAGCGGGCGGCCCGCGTACGGGGAGTCGGGCTGGATGGCGATCTGATCGCCGACCAGGCCGGCGAACGCCTTGCTGATGTCGGTGAGCTTCTCGACGATGTGCGGCGCGCCGAGCAGTTCGGACAGCGCGTCGCTCTCCTCCGCGGTCAGCGGCACGCACTCGCGGGTGGCGTCGCTGTCCTCCGCATCGTAGATCACGAGTTCACGCCGACCGTGGTGATGGGACACCACCCCGAGGCGGCGCCCACTGCGGGTCTGGAAGTCGTGCCGCAGCCCGATGCCGGGAAGCGCGGTCTCCTCGATATCCACAACAGCCCTTTCCGAGCGACGGCGCCCGTTTCATCCCGTGGCGGACACCCGCATACCTCCAGGTGAGCCGCCTTCGTCACCCTAGCCAACGACCGTCCGCGATCCTTGCCACGGCACCGCCGTCGCCCCTCGCCACATACCCGACACCGACGGCGAGTCACCGAGTTCGCTGCGCTACCTCGCCGTCACGGGGCCGGAAGCGGCCGAGGTCACCTCGCCGGAACCGCTGGCCCGGCGACGATTACCCACCACTGCGCGTTGGAACGGTCAAAGTGACAGCGGCGTTCCGCGACGCCGATCCCCAGACCGCCCGGAACCGGGACGTCCAGGCGAGACCGAGGGAGAGCGCCCACCGTGCTGAACCGAAGTGCCCATCTGCTGCGCCGGATCGCGCTGACCGTGCTCGGCGTCGCCATCCTCGGGGTCGGCGTCGCGATGCTCGCGCTGCCCGGACCGGGCTTCCTCGTGATCGCTCTTGGCTTCTTCGTGCTGAGCCTCGAGTACGAGTGGGCGCGGCGGCGCTTCGAGCAGGCCCGGCGCAAGGCCGCCGACCTCGCCGACCAGGCCGCCGCCAACGCGCTGTCCTCGGCCTTCACGATCGTCTTCGGGATCGGCATGGTCTCGGCGGGCGTGGCGTGGATCGTCGTCGACAGCCTGCCCGCGTCGTCGCCGTGGACCGGCGGGAGCCTGATCTTCAGCGGCCTGGTCGTCCTGAGCACGATGATCGTCAGTCTCTGGCAGGCGCGCCAGGCCCGCCTCGCCGGCGAACCGACCCCGGCCGAGCTGCTCGAACGGCGCGATCACCCCGACCGCGCGGCGCACTCCGACCGCGCGGCTACTGGCCCTGGGTCTCCTGGTTGATGCCCACGACGCCGGCCTGGCGGTGCACGCAGGCGTAGATCGCGGCCCGGTCGGCCGTCGACGCCCGGGCGACGTCGTAGCGCAGCGGGTACACCCGGCTGCTGGCCAGGTTGTTGCGATCCGGCGGTTCCTGGATGGCCTTGCCGACCGAGGGGCACGCGGCCCGCACGGCGTCCTTCTGCGCCTTCGTCGCGTCCGGGCTGAAGTAGACGACCGCCTCCTGCTGCGGCGGCGGCCCGCTGGTGGAGGCGTACACCCCGAAGACGATCAGGCCGATGCCGGCCAGGGTGATAGCGACGACGGCGGTGCGACGCCGCGGATCCATCAGGTAACGCAGCGCGCGGGTGATGCCGCTCTGCCACGATTCGGCCACGTCGTGATTCCTGTCACATCGGGGAAGAAAATCTGGTCCGGATAACGGGTGGACCACCGCGAAGTCCGGACCCCCAACGTAGCCGCCCCGCGCGGTCCGTATGGTGAACGCCTTTGTGAGGCACAGCGACCCACACCGTCGAACAGCGATACACGCCGTCGACCGGCGGGCGCCCGCCCACGATCCGGCCCAACGACGGGCCACCCACCATCGGAGCGAGAGAGCGAGGACAGGTCGTGCCATCCCTGATCGAGGACTACGCGCTGATAGGCGATACCCACTCCGCGGCGCTCGTGGCACGGACAGGGTCGATCGACTGGCTGTGCCTGCCCCGGTTCGACTCGCCGTCCTGTTTCGCCGCGCTGCTCGGCGATCCGGACGACGGCCACTGGCAGATCGCGCCGGTCGAGCCGGTGCTCGGCGTCAGCCGCCGCTACCGGGGCGACACCCTGGTGCTGGAGACGGACATGACCACCGCGTCGGGCACCGTGCGCATCGTCGACGCCATGTACCCGCACAACGGCACGCACACCGTGCTGCGCCTGGTCGAGTGCCTCGAGGGCGCGGTGCGGATGCGCTCGGAGACCCGGTTCCGCTTCGACTACGGCTCGATCGTGCCGTGGGTGCGCCGCGTCGACGAGCACACCATCAGTGCCATCGCCGGCCCGGACGCTGTGACGCTGCGCACCACCGCCCCGATGGAGGGGCACGACATGGCCACCTACGCGGAGTTCAGCGTCGCCGCCGGCCAGTCCGTCCCCTTCTCGCTGACGTGGACGCCGTCGCACCAGTCGCCGCCGCCGCCGCACGACGTCCGGCGCATGATCACCCTGACCGAGGCGTGGTGGTCGGACTGGATGGCCGGCTGCACCTACGACGGCCAGTGGCAGCCGGCGGTGCGCCGCTCGCTGATCACGCTGAAGGCGCTGACCTACGCGCCCACCGGGGGGATCGTCGCCGCCGTCACCACGTCGCTGCCCGAGCACATCGGCGGCGTGCGCAACTGGGACTACCGCTACTGCTGGCTGCGCGACGCGACGATCACCCTGCTCGCCCTGCTCGACGCCGGCTTCACCTCCGAGGCGACGGCCTGGCGGGAATGGCTGCTGCGCGCGGTCGCCGGCGACCCGTCCCGGGTCCAGATCATGTACGGGGTGGCCGGGGAGCGCCGGCTGCCCGAGTACGAGGTGCCGTGGCTCGCCGGCTACGAGAACTCCTCCCCCGTGCGGGTCGGCAACGCCGCCGTCGACCAGTTCCAGCTCGACGTGTACGGCGAGGTCCTCGACGCGCTGCACGTCGCCCGGGTCGCCACCGCCGGGCACGGCGACGACTCCTGGCCGCTGCAGACCAAGCTGATGGACTTCCTCGAGACCGGCTGGCGCAAGACCGACGAGGGCATCTGGGAGGTCCGCGGCCCGCGCCGGCACTTCGTCCACTCCAAGGTGATGGCCTGGGTGGCCGCCGACCGCGCGGTGCGCGGCATCATCGAGTCGGGCCTGCCGGGCCCGGTGGACCGCTGGTCGGCGCTGCGCGACGAGATCCACACCGAGGTCTGTTCCCGCGGCTTCGACCAGGACCGGGGCACCTTCACCCAGTTCTACGGCTCCAAGGAGCTCGACGCGGCGCTGCTGTACATGCCGCTGGTCGGCTTCCTGCCGGCGACCGACCCGCGGGTCGTCGGCACCGTCGCCTCCATCGAACGCGAGCTGATGGAGGACGGGTTCGTGCTGCGCTACCCGACCGCCGAGGACGGCGCCGTCGACGGCCTGCCCGCCGGCGAGGGCGCGTTCCTCGCCTGCACGTTCTGGCTCGCCGACAACTACGCGCTGTCCGGGCGGGTGGACGAGGCGCAGGAGCTGTTCGAGCGGTTGCTGTCGCTGCGCAACGACGTCGGCCTGCTCGCCGAGGAGTACGACCCGCGGCTCGGTCGGATGACCGGCAACTTCCCGCAGGCGTTCAGCCACGTCCCGCTGGTGAACACGGCCCGCACGCTCACCGACGCGCTGCGCGGCGTCCCGCGCTCGCGCACCGACCGGGCGCACCCGCCCGGCCACTTCTTCGGCTGAGCGGCCAGTTCTTCGGCTGAGCGGCGGGGCTCGGGCGGACCCTCGGACGGGTCCGCGGCGAGCACGCCGATACTGGTCCGGTACGACGGACGGGTAGGGACACGGACAGGGGGCGGGTGTGGCGGGGTGCATCGCGGTGATCGGTGGCGGCATTCTCGGGCTGGCGGTGGCTCGGCGGCTCGGTCAGGTCGAACCGGGCGCGACGGTGACCGTCTTCGAGAAGGAGACCGACGTCGCCCGCCACCAGACCGGGCGCAACAGCGGCGTCGTCCACGCCGGCCTCTACTACGTGCCCGGCTCGCTGAAGGCGACGCTGTGCCGGCGCGGCGTCGGGCTGCTGCGCGAGTTCTGCGAGGCGCACGACATCCGCTACGAGGAATGCGGCAAGGTCGTCGTCGCCGTCGACGACAGCGAGCTGGAGCGCCTCGCCACCATCGAGAAGCGGGCCGAGGCCAACGGCGTGCCGGGCACCCGGATGCTCGACGCGGCCGAGCTGCGCCAGATCGAGCCGCACGCCCGCGGCGTCGCCGCGCTGCACTCCCCCACCACCGCGATCGTCGACTACCCCGGTGTCGCCCGCGCGCTGCGCACGGAGATCGAGGCCGCCGGCGGGGCGGTGCGCACCGGCGCCGAGGTGATCGGCGTGGACGAGCGGCCCGACGGCGTGCACCTGCGGGTGACCGTGCGCGCCTCGGCCCGCGCCCGTCCCAACGGCAACCACGAGGTCGCCGCGCACGACGGCGGGCGGGTCAGCGCCGTCACCGAGCGGGTCGGCCCGTTCGACCTGCTCATCACCTGCGCCGGCCTGCAGTCGGACCTGGTCGCCACGCTCACCGGGGAGGACCCGTCCCCGCAGATCGTGCCGTTCCGCGGCGACTACTGGCTGCTGCGGCCCGAGCGGCGTGACCTCGTCCGCGGGCTGATCTACCCGGTGCCGGACCCGCGCTACCCGTTCCTCGGCATCCACCTGACCAAGCGCATCGACGGCGAGGTGCTCGTCGGCCCCAACGCCGTGCTCGCCACCGCCCGCGAGGGCTACACGGTCGGCACGCTGCACGGCGCCGACCTGCGCCGCACCCTCACCTGGCCGGGCTTCCACCAGATGGCCCGCACCCACTGGAAGACCGGCGCCAAGGAGATGCTGCGCACGGTCAGCCGCCGGGCGTTCGTCGCCGAGGCCCGCCGCTACGTCCCCGAACTGCGGCCCGCCGACGTCGTTCGCGGCCCCGCCGGCGTGCGCGCGCAGGCCGTCGCCCGCGACGGCAGCCTCGTCGACGACTTCGTCCTCGCCCACAGCGGCCGGGTGCTGCACGTACGCAACGCCCCCTCCCCCGGCGCCACCGCCTCGCTCGCGATCGCCGAGCACATCGTCGCCAAGGTCGTCCCCGACCGCACCGCCTGACCCGGCCGCGGCGCCTGACCCGGCCGCGGCGATGACCGCCCGCCTGGGGCGGGTGGGATGCGATCCTGATGCGGTGGGCGAAGCCGGGATCATCCATCTGGACGCCGCCGGAGCGGCGCGCCCGAGTCCGGCCACCGTCGAGGCGCAGGCGGCGTTCCTGCGCGCCGAAGGCGAGCACGGCGCCTACGTCGCCGAGCTGGAGGCCGCCGACACACTGCGGGCGGGCCTGGAGGCGCTGGCCGCACTGCTCGGGCCCGACCTCGACCCGGACGGCATCGCCTGGCATCACGGCGCCAGTGCCGCGTTCGCCACCCTGCTGGGCGCCTGGCCGCTGCCCGCCCGCGGGGGTCGCGTCGGGGTCGTGCCGAGCGAGTACGGCTCCAACCGGCTCGTGCTCGAGGCGTGCGCCGCGCGGGCCGGGCTCGACCTGCTCGACCTGCCCGTCGACCCGGCCGGCACGGTGGACCTCGACCGTCTCGACGGTTTCGGCCTGGACCGCCTCGACCTCGTCGTGTTCCCCCAGGTGCCCAGCCAGCGCGGGATCGTGCAGCCGGCCGCCGAGATCGGGCGGCGCTGCGCCGCGGCCGGCGTCCCCCTCGTCGTCGACGTCGCCCAGTCGCTGGGCCAGGTCGACACCACCGGCATCGGCGCCGACGCCTACGTGGGCACGTCCCGCAAGTGGCTGCGCGGGCCGCGGGGCGCCGGGTTCGTCGCGCTGCGGGCAGGCGTCGCCGACCGGCTCGGCCTGGCCGCGCCCAGCCTGCACAACGCGCGCCGGGCGGCCGACGGCGGCGCGCCCGAGCCGCTGCCCGGCGTCGCGCGGCTCGGGGTCGGCGAGGCGTCGGTGGCCGCGCGCGTCGGCCTCGCCCGGGCGCTCGTCGCCTACGCCGCGGACGATCCACCGGCGCTCCGGGCGCGGATCGCCGCACTCGCCGCCCACGGACGGCGCGTCCTCGACGGCGCCGGCGGCTGGCAGGTCCGCGAGGAGGCCGACTCTGCGAGCGGCATCATCACCCTGCGCCCGCCACCCGGCGCCGACCCGGCGGCCACCCGCGACCGCCTCTACCGGGACGCCCGGATCCTCACCAGCGCCATCCCCGCCGCCCGCGCCCGCGACCTCGACGGCCCCCTGCTGCGGGCCAGCGCCCACGCCTACAACGACCCCACCGACCTCGACCGCCTCGCCGCCGCCCTTGCCGCCACTTCCACCTGACATGTCGGCCACGATCCTCGGGCACCACCCGAGCCCGGATCACCGCCATACCGCCAAGACGGCGCGTTCCCGCGGGAACAGACCCACCGGACCGGCGTGCGTGGTCGCGAACGCGACGCCCACAGATCGGCGCGGGTCTGAGAAAGTGCGGGGATGTTCGGTGTGGTGCGTCCCTGCCGGGGACGAATGTCGCCGGAGCTCCGCGAGGCGTGGATGTCGCATCTGTGCGGGCTCTGCCTGACCCTGCGTGATCGTCATGGTCAGTGGGCCCGGCTGGCGACCAATGTCGACGCGGTGCTCGTCTCGGCGCTCGTCGCCGCGCAGACCGGCCCCGCTGCCGGGACCACCGGCGGGGCGGGCGGGCGGCGGCTGGCGGGGCCCTGCCCGCTGCGGGGGATGCGGC
>NZ_FZMO01000048.1 GCF_900197875.1 Frankia canadensis
TCGCAGCACCCTGTGGACGCCCCGGCCCCCGTGGACGCCGCACAGGCCGTGGACGCCCCACCGGCCGTGCGGCGCTCCGAGGTCCCGCGGCCCGCGCACCTCCCGCAACCCACCCCGGGAGCCTCGCCCGTCCCAGCGCCCAGGCATGTCCCCGCCAGCGGCGCGGGTGCGCGAGCGCCTGCCCCCCCGCCTGCGCCGGGGGCCTTCCGGCCCGGCGGGTATGCGCCCGGCGACCCGGCGGTCCGCCCGGCGGAGCTCGACGCGCCGACCTCGGCGCCGGACGGCGAGCGTCGCCGGCGGCGGTCACGGCGGCGCGCGGCGGCACTGGCGGGCACGATGGCCGCCGTCGTCGCCGGGATACTGGCCTGTCTGGGTGGGCTCGACGACGGCGGGACGCAGCCGTCGCCGCGACCCCCGGTGACCAGCGCGGCGGACGCCGCCGACCTCACCGCGCCCGGACCGGACGGCATCGCGACCACCGGCCCGTTCGCCGCTCTGGCGGTGGCCGGCGACGGCACCGTCTACCTGGCCGACCGGGACAACCCGCGGATCATCGCCGTCGACCCGCGCGGTTACCTGCGCACCATCGCCGGCGGCGCGGAGAGCGGCTCGGCCGGCGACGGTGGCCCGGCGCTACGCGCGACACTGCAGCGTCCCCAGGGTCTGGCCGTCGATGCGGCCGGGGCATGTTACATCTTCGACGGCAGCAACCGCGTTCGCCGCGTCGACCCACGCGGGATCATCTCCACGATCGCCGGCGGCGGGACGGCGGTCGGCAGCGGCGGCGACGGTGGTCCGGCGCTGCGGGCGAGTCTCACCGCCGGCGGGCTCGACGTCGACGCGGCGGGCAACCTGTACCTGAGCTCCCTCGGGGTCCGCCGGATCGACCGGACCGGGATGCTCACCACGCTCATCGACACGACGTCGGACACCCGTCCCCGCCCGCTCGGCGACGGCGGGCCGGCCAGCGGCGGGGCGGTACGCTCGGCGTCCGCCGTGGCCGTCGACCACGCCGGCACCATCTACATCGCCGACTGGCAGGACAACCGGATTCGCCGGATCGACCCGCGCGGCATCGTCACCACCGTCGCCGGCAACGGCACGAAAGGCCTGTCCGGCGACGGCGGGCCGGCCACGGCGGCGCAGCTGAACGGTCCGCGCGGAGTCGCGGTGGACGCGGCCGGCACGCTGTACATCGCCGACACCTACAACCGGCGCATCCGCCGGGTCGGTGTGGACGGGATCATCACCACCTTCGCCGGCTCGAGCACCCAGGACCCCACCGCGTGGGACGGGGTGCCGACGCATGTCTCGCTCTGGAACCCGGAACAGGTCGCCGTCGGTCGCGCCGGGGACCTGTACATCGGCGACTCCCCCCGCGTCCTGCGGATCGACCCCCACGGAGTCGGCCACCTGCTCGCCCACTCGAGATCCTGACAACTCCCCGTGGCCGGGTGCGCGGGCCTCGAGATCGTGGACGGGATGATCGTCGCACGCCCCGATACCTCCAGACGCCACAACCGCCTCGTCAGGATCCTCACCGTCGCGCTTTCATCTCGCATTTCGCGGCGCGGCAGCCTCCCACGCCGGTCTGGCGCTGGTTCGGCCGACCGTCAAAGACAGGGAATCTGACAGAGAGTTTCCATTTTTCTGAATGTCTCCTGCTTGACCGTTTCGATCCACGGCAGCAATCTCAAGGTATGACCGGAGACGCCGGTACCGCACGCGAGGTCGTTCCGGGGCCTACAGAGCGTTCGCCGTCGGCGCTGCTGCGTGAGCCCACGGTCGGTCTGCCGGGGGCGGTCATTGTGGCGCTGCACGGGCCTGACCTGCGAGCGGGTTACCCCGATACTCCGGCGGCGCCTGGTCTTTCCCTGATGGAGCCCGGCGCGGCCCGGGAGTCCGTGGTGCCCGCGGTTGCCCGACCGAGGCTGTGCCCGATCCGCGCGCAGGTCCTCCTCCGCCACCTGGGACGTCGCCGAGGTCCAGACGTGGCCACATCGGTTCCCGGGCGTCCCCGGGCCGGTCCGGCCCACAATCCCGGAGCATGAACGCCACTGGCCCCATGACGGTGCGGCCGGTTCGCGGCCGCGCCACGCGCCGAGGTAGAGCGGGCACCGGCCGCCGGGCACGGCATCAGGTTCGGCCGGGCGGCCCAGACCTACCATCCCCGCGTCATCAGCCTCGCGGATGAGTGTCTTCCGGCGCGCAGCGGCTGAGCGTGGTGGGCGGCCCCCACTCCGGGGCTTCAGATTGCCTGCCGCCCTTTTGGGCAACTAAAGGTCCGTCGGCCGCCGTAATAGCAGTACAACGTCCAGGGACTGCGGCCGATCTCACATTTAGATCGATCAGCGACAGAACGCTGCGGCGATGTTTCCGGCCGGTGTGCACTGGAGTTGACCCTCTCAATATCGACTGTTAAAGTGAGAAATGATCGCCTTCCGGCGGGACCATCCGCCACGCAAGAAGGCAGGACGGCGATCATTCAGCCAGTGGCCAGTAATGCCGTCGATCGATGATTCGCAGTGAAGTGGGTGCCGCGCCCCTACCAGGCCTTCCGGCGCCCCAACCCCCATTCGCCGCGGGCGCTTGTGCGGGTGCCCAGGAATGTTGGAGCTGGCCCACGACCGCGGGCCGGTCTTTCGTGTGCCCGCTACCCGCGGGCCTGTCCCGACCACGGGGAGTGAATCATGCGTCTGCTGCTGGCGGAGGGAGACGAGGACGCGGCGCGCGACCTCGCCGCGCAGCTACGCCGCCACGGTTTCACCGTCGGCCTGGAGAGCACGGGGGCGGGCGTTCTCGCCTGGCCGACCAAGGTTGACTGCGTGCTGCTCGGCCTGGACCTGCCGGACCTCGACGCGCTCGAGGTCTGTCGGCGGCTGCGCAGCTACTGTCAGGTGCCCCTCATCGCACTGTCGTCGACGGGATCGGGGCAGCCCGACGCGGAGCCGCGGGACTCGGAACTCGACTGCGTGCTGGCCCTGCAGGCGGGATTCGACGACTACGTCCCGGCGCCGTTCCTCGGTCTGGAAGTGGCCGCGCGCATCGACGCCGTCCTGCGGCGGGCCCGGCCCATCCCGCTGGAGCACGACACGATTCCACGGCAGCCACCCGGAACGCGCGACCTCATCACACACGGCCGCCTGGTCATCAATCTGCGGACCCGCGAGGTCACCGTGGGGACCCGCCAGATCACCCTCACTCGCAAGGAGTTCGGGCTGCTCGTCCTGCTGGCAACCGAACCGGGCACGGTCTTCTCCCGGGAACGGATTATGGCGAGCGTGTGGCAGGACGAGACGTCGTTGTCGAGTCGCACCCTCGACACCCATGTGGCGACCCTACGGGCGAAGCTCGACTCGCGGGCGTGGATAGTCACCGTGCACGGAATCGGTTTCCGTATCGGCGGCGATGACTGAACGCCTCTTCTTGCCGTGCGACTGCACGCGCGTTTGAGCGTGCATGAACTGATCGGAGGCAGACGTGACTCGGATACTCGTGGCGGAGCGAGATCCGGCGGAGGCGAGCCGGGTCCAGGAGTCCTTTTCCCGGCAGGGGTTCGAGATCGTCGCGGCGTCAAGCGGGACGGCGGCGGCACACCTGGCCCGCAGCGCCGACCTGCTGGTGCTCGCCCTCGACCTGCCAGACCTCGACGGCCTGGAGGTCTGTCGACGCATCCGGCGGGCCAGCGCCGTCCCCGTGATCGGCACGGCGGCTCCGCACGCCGGCATCGACAACGTCGTCGCCTTCCGGTCCGGGCTCGACGCCTACCTGCTCCGCCCCTGTAGCCTGCGCGAACTGGTAGCCCGCGCTCAGGCGATCCTGCGCCGCACCCAGGGCCGTGCGCCGGTCGTCCCACCGATCTCCGCCGGCCCCGTGCACATTCACACCCAGGCCCGGGAGCTCTACGTCCACGGCCGCCCGGTCCGGCTGACCCGCAAGGAGTTCGACCTGCTGGCCCTGCTGGCAGCCCAGCCGGAGATGCTGTTCAGCCGCCGCCACATCATGGCCGCGGTGTGGGGCGACGAGTCGGCGCAGTCCAGCCGGACCCTCGACACCCATGTGAGCAGCGTACGAACCAAGGTGGGAGACGCGTCCGTCATCCGGACGGTGCGAGGGATTGGCTTTCGCATCGGCTACCGGGACGGCGACCTCGCCGCCACAGATGTTCCCGGCCAGTCGCTTGGAATTTCTCTGACGTAGGTTTACGGAAAGCTTGTCCTATTGCTTTGTTGACCTCTCCGGTGAAGTAGCGCAACAATGAAGGTGCGCGGAACGTGCGGCGGACGACCTGATCCGCATCCCTTTGCCCGCGGCCTTCATCACGGCCTGCGGCGTCTCCCGATTTCCCTGGAGGAATCGTGGCGTTCATCTCGGCCGGCGACGGCTATCTCACGGTCCTGAATCTTTTCGGTACGGACAGTCCGGACGGTCAGCGGCGACTATTGGAGGTCATGCGGGACATCATTGACTCGGCCGACTACGACGGCTGGATATCGTCCACCCTGTTCGGCGGCGAGGACGAGCCCGGCACCGCCAACTACATCCAGTGGCGCAGCGCGGCAGACCTCGAACGGCGCTACGAGGGAGAGAAGTTCCGGCACGAGACCATTCCACTGTTCAACGAGATCTCGACGTCCATCAGGCTGCTGAAGACAGAGGTGGTGTTCAGCCGGCTCCACCCGTCCCGGGAACGGATCGAGATCTCTCCCCAGGTCGACGACTACAGCGTGATCGTGGTGATGGGAGTGGAACCGGACAACCAGCAGGAACTCGTCGAGCTGTTCGGGCAGGACGACGAGTGGGTCACCACCGTGCCGGGCTACCGGTCCAACAGCATTCTGCGCGGCCTCGACGGAACCTTCGTCGTGAACATCGCCCAGTGGGAGAGCAAGGAGCGTTACGACGCCTTCCACCAGCTGCCTGAACAGGAGCGCCCCGCGGACGTGCGGGCGATACGGGAACGCGCACGGTCCCTGCTGACCTCACGGGACGCGAACACCTACCGGGTGGTGCACACCCGGTCCGCGGACGTCAGCGCGCCGTCATGACCGGCCCGGTGCTCATCGCCGGCGCGGGTCCCGTCGGGCTCATGCTCGCCGGCGAGCTGCGCCTCGGCGGCGCGGAGGTGGTGGTGATCGAGCGCCGCGAACGGCCCAGCGGCGAATCCCGTGGCCTGGGCTTCACCGCACGTACCGCCGAGGTGTTCGCCCAGCGCGGGCTGCTCGACGCCTTCGGTCCGGTCGAGACCAACCGGCAGGGTCATTTCGGCGGCATCCCGATGGATTTCGGCGTGCTGCCCGGGGCGTACTTCGGCGTGCGCGGTGTCCCGCAGGACCGCACCGAACGGGTGCTCGAGGACTGGGCCCGCGGGCTCGGCGCACAGATCCTGCGCGGTCACGAGCTTGTCGACCTCGCCGAGCAACCCGATGGCGTGCGGGTCGGGCTGACCGCGCCGGGCGGCCACGGCGAGCAGCGCGTCGAGCTCACCGGCTCCTACCTGGTGGCCTGCGACGGCGGGCGCAGCACGGTTCGCGCCCTCGCCGGCTTCGACTTCCCCGGCACTGACGCGACCAGGGAGATGTACCTGGCCGACGTCGTCGGTGCGTCGATCCGGCCCCGGTTCATCGGTGAGCGGGTCGCCGGTGGCATGGTGATGTCCGCGCCGCTGACCGACGGCGTCGACCGCATCATCGTCTGCGAACAGGGCACCGCGCACCGGCCGGGCCGGCGTGAACCGGAGTTCGCCGAGGTCGCCGACGCCTGGGCGCGCCTGACCGGGGAGAGTCTGCACGGCGCGCGGGCGAGCTGGGTCAGCGCGTTCACCGATGCGACCAGGCTCGTCACCGAGTACCGGCGTGGCCGGGTACTGATCGCCGGCGACGCGGCCCACGTCCACCTGCCCGCCGGCGGGCAGGGCCTGAGCCTTGGCGTGCAGGACGCGGCGAACCTCGGGTGGAAACTCGCCGCCGCCGTCGCAGGTCGGGCGCCGGCGGGCCTGCTCGACAGCTACCACAGCGAGCGTCGCCCCGTCGCCGAGCGGGTGCTGCGCAACACCCGGGCGCAGGGCCTGCTCTATCTCAGCGGCGCGGAGATCGAGCCGCTGCGGGCAGTCTTCGGCGAGCTGATGGAGCTGCCCGAAGTAGGCCGTCGGCTGTCCGGGATGGTCAGCGGTTTCGACGTCCGCTACGACGTCGGTTCCGATGACCATCCGCTGCTCGGCGCGCGGATGCCGGACGTCGCGGTGGGCTCGACCACGGTCGCGGCGGCGCTACGGCCCGCCCGCGGTGTGTTGCTCGATCCCGCCGGCACCACCATGCCCACCGGCTGGGCCGACCGAGTCGACGTCGTCACCGGGACACCGGGCGCCGGCTGGCCGGCGGACACCACGGCGATCCTGCTACGCCCGGACGGCTACGTCGCCTGGACGCGAGGCACGGCGGACGGCGGCCCGGCGCACGGCGAGCGCGGTCGCGGTCTGGTCGAGGCGCTCCGGCGCTGGTTCGGGCCGCCGCGCGGTGGCGCCCAGCACGGTCCGGCCCGACGCCACGCCGCCCTCGCCGGATGACGGCGTCCCGCCCCCACGGCCAGGAACGGAGGCCAGCCATGTACAGCACGCTGATCGTGGCGCGGATGAACCCGACCTCGAGCGGCGAGGTCGCGGACCTGTTCGCGCGATTCGACGACACCGAGATGCCGGGGCTGATGGGCACCCGGCGCCGAGAGCTCTTCCACTACCGCGGCCTGTACTTCCACCTGCAGGACTTCGACGGCGAGGCGGGGGAGACATCGATCCAGCAGGCGCGCGAGCGTCCCGCGTTCGTGCGGATCAGCGCCGACCTCACCCCGTTCATCGATGCCTACGACCCGGCGACCTGGCGTTCCCCGAAGGACGCGATGGCGACCCGCTTCTACCACTGGGCCGCCCGGTGAGCCGCCCAGCACCCGTCGAGCGGCGACGGGTGGTGATCACTGGAGTGGGCGTGCTGAGTCCCGGCGGGCAGGGGACCAAGGAGTTCTGGAGCCTGCTGTGCGAGGGGCGGACGGCCACGCGCACGATCAGCTTCTTCGATCCGTCGCCGTTTCGCTCCCAGGTCGCCGCCGAGATCGACTTCGATCCGCTCCTCGCCGGGCTGACCGCGCGGGAGGTCCGCCGGATGGACCGGGCGGCGCAGCTCGCCGTGGTCGCCGCCCGGGAGGCGGTGGCCGACAGCGAGCTCAGCTTCGACGAGCTCGACCCGTCCCGTCTCGGCGTGACGATCGGCACCGCGGTCGGCGCCACCACCGGCCTGGAGCGGGAGTACCGGGTCGTCAGCGACGACGGCCGGCTGCACCAGGTCGATCATCGCTACGCCACCCCGCACCTCTACGACTACCTGGTGCCCAGCTCGTTCGCGGCGGAGGTCGCCTGGGACCACGGCGCGGAGGGTCCCGTCGCGGTGGTCTCCACGGGGTGCACCTCCGGCCTGGACGCCGTCGGCCACGCCTGCGGGCTCATCCGGGAGGGTTCGGCGGAGGTGATGATCGCCGGCGCCGCCGACGCGCCGATCTCCCCGATCACTCTGGCCTGCTTCGACGCGATCAAGGCAACGACGAACCGCAACGACGACCCGGCGCACGCCTCCCGTCCGTTCGACGCCACCCGCAACGGCTTCGTCCTCGGCGAGGGCGCCGCGGTGTTCGTCCTGGAGCCCCTGGAGCGGGCGCGACGGCGCGGCGCGCGGATCTACGCCGAGATCGTCGGCTTCGCCTCGCGCTGCAACGCCTTCCACATGACCGGTCTGCGCCCGGATGGCGCGGAGATGGCCGAGGCGATCGGCCTCGCGCTGCGCGAGGCACGCCTGCGCCCCACGGCGGTCGACTACATCAACGCGCACGGTTCGGGCACCAAGCAGAACGACCGGCACGAGACCGCGGCGTTCAAGCGTGCTCTCGGCGACCACGCGTACCGCGTCCCGGTGAGCTCGATCAAGTCGATGATCGGTCATTCCCTGGGGGCGATCGGCTCGCTGGAGATCGCCGCGTCGGTGCTCGCGATCCAGAACGACGTGGTGCCGCCCACGGCGAACCTGCACTCCCCTGATCCGCAGTGCGACCTGGACTACGTGCCGCTGAGCGCGCGGGAGTGGCCGACCCGCACGGTGCTGAGCGTCGGCAGCGGCTTCGGCGGCTTCCAGAGCGCCATGGTGCTGCGCGGTGAGCCGTCGTGACCACGCTCGTGACCGGGATCGGGGTGGTCGCCCCGAACGGCCTCGGGGCCGACGACTTCTGGGCGGCCACTCTCGCCGGCCGCGGCGCGCTCAGCCCTGTGCGCCGCTTCGACGCCCGCGACTACCCGGCCCGCCTGGCCGGGGAGGTGCCGGGCTTTGACGCCGCCGCGTACCTGCCGAGCCGGCTGCTGCCGCAGACCGACCACATGACCCGGCTCGCGCTGGTGGCCGCCGACTGGGCGCTCGCCGACGCGGGTGTCGGCCCGGACACCTACGACCCCTACGACATGGGAGTGATCACCGCCAGTTCCGCCGGCGGGTTCGAGTTCGGCCAGCGGGAACTGCGCAACCTCTGGAGCCAGGGCAGCGAGTACGTCAGCGCTTACCAGGCGTTCGCCTGGTTCTACGCGGTGAACACCGGTCAGATCTCCATCCGCCACCAGATGAAGGGCCCCAGCGGCGTGGTCGTGACCGACCAGGCCGGTGGGCTCGACGCGCTCGCCCAGGCGCATCGCCAGCTCGTCCGGGGCAGCCGGCTGATCGTGTCCGGCGGGGTGGACGGCTCCCTGTGCCCGTGGGGCTGGGTGGCGCAGCTCGCCGGCGGCCGGCTGAGCACCAGTGCCGACCCCGACCGCGCGTTCCAGCCGTTCGACGACGCCGCCGCCGGCCACGTCCCCGGTGAGGGCGGCGCCATCCTCGTCCTGGAGGACGCGGGCGCCGCCGCCGAGCGCGGCGCGCCGCGCGTATACGGCGAGCTCGCCGGCTACGCGGCGACCTTCGACCCGTTGCCCGGCAGCGGACGCCCACCCGGGCTGCGCCGCGCCATCGAGGGGGCGCTCGACGCGGCCGGCGTCGAACCCGCCGAGATCGACATCGTCTTCGCCGACGCGGCCGCGGTTCCCGAGCTCGACCAGGTCGAGTCCGACGCGATCACGGCCGTGTTCGGACCGGGCGCGGTCCCCGTGACCGCGCCGAAGACGATGACCGGCCGGCTGTACGCGGGCGGCGGCGCCCTCGACGTGGTCGCCGCGCTGCTGGCCATCCGGGACGGCGTGGTGCCGCCGACCGTCAACGTCGAACGGGCCGCGCGCCACCGGCTGGATCTCGTCACCAGCCGCGCACGGCCGATGACGGTGAGCCGCGCGCTCGTGCTCGCCCGCGGCCACGGCGGCTTCAACTCGGCGCTGGTGGTGCGCGCCGCCCCCGGGACGTCTCGACACGCGAACGAGGAGGTACATGATGCGACTGACTCTGGATGATCTCAAACGTGTCCTGATCGAGGGCTCCGGCGCCGGGGAGGGCGTCGATCTCGACGGCGACATTCTCGACGTCACGTTCGAGCAGCTCGGCTACGACTCCCTCGCGCTGCTGGAGACCGCCTCGCGCCTGGCCCGCGAATACCGGATCGACCTGGACGACGACGCCGCGGTCGCGGCGAGCACCCCGCGTGACCTGCTCGACCTCGCCAACGCAACGGAGGGGGAGCCGGCATGACGGGCGTCGTGGCGCACCCGGAGGCCGCCGCCGCGGACTGGACGGTGTGCCCGGGCTGCCGCACGATGCTCTACGGTCGGCGGCTCGCCCGTGCCCTCGGGGTATGCCCGGACTGTGGCCATCACCACCGGCTGACGGCGGCGCAGCGCCTCGAGCAGCTCTACGACCCGGGCACCGTGGACCTGCACGACCTGCCCGCGAGCAGCCGCGACGTGCTCGGCTTCACCGATACCCAGCCCTACCCGGCGCGGCTGGAGCAGGCCCGCCGGCGCACCGGCCTCGCCGAGGGCGTGCTGGTCGCCAGCGGCCGGATCGACGGGCACGAGGTCGTCACCGCGGCGATGGACTTCCGGTTCCTCGGCGGCAGTCTCGGCACGGCCAGCGGCGAGCTCATCACCCAGGCGGCCGAGCTGGCCCTACGCCGCCGGGTACCGCTGTTGATCGTCTCCGCGTCCGGTGGCGCCCGGATGCAGGAGGGCCCGCTCGCGCTGATGCAGATGGCGAAGACGAGCGCGGCGCTGGCCCGCCTCGACGAGGCCGGCATCCTCACTCTCTCCCTGGTCACGGACCCGACCTACGGCGGGGTGGCCGCGTCGTTCGCGACGCTCTGCGATGTGATCATCGCCGAGCCCGGGGCCCGGCTCGGCTTCGCGGGCCGCCGGGTCATCCAGCAGACCATCCGCGAGTCCCTGCCGGACGACTTCCAGACCGCCGAGTTCCTGCTCGAGCACGGACTCATCGACGCGGTGCGCCCCCGCGCCCAGCTGCGTGCCACCCTCGGCCGTCTGGTGGCCGCCGTCCGCACCCACCCACCCGCGAGATCGGTGCCGGTGCCCCGGGCGCGGCCGGATGACCCGCCGTCGCACCAACCGGATGATCTGGTGGTCCGCGATCCCGAGGGGTTGGCGCAGGTCGACCCGTGGCGGGCGGTCCAGCAGGCGCGGGAACTCGACCGGCCGACGACCCTGGACTACGTCCACCGCGCCTTCGACGACTTCGAGGAGCTGCGCGGTGACCGTCTCGGCGCCGACTGCGCCGCGCTCGTCGGCGGCCTCGGTCGGATCGACGGTCGCGGTGTCGTGGTGCTCGGGCACCAGAAGGGCAGTACCGTCGCGGAACTCACGGCGCGCAGCTATGGCATGGCTAGCCCGGCGGGTTACCGCAAGGCGGCCCGGCTGATGCGCCTGGCCGCCAAGCTCGGGCTGCCGGTGGTCACCTTCGTCGACACCCCCGGGGCCTACCCGGGGCGCACCGCCGAGGAGGACGGGCAGGCCCTCGCGATCGCGCGGAGCATCTGGCTGATGGCGAGCCTGCCGGTGCCGGTGCTGACCCTCATCATCGGCGAGGGCGGGAGCGGCGGCGCGCTCGCCCTGGCCGTCGCCGACCAGGTGCTCATCGTCGAGCGCGGGGTGTACTCGGTCATCACGCCGGAGGGTTGCGCCGCCATCCTGTGGAACGACCCGTCGAAGGCCCCCGCCGCCGCGTCCGCGCTGCGGCTGGACGCCCGCAACCTGCTCCGCCTCGGCGTGGTCGACGGCGTGCTACGGGAGCCGGCCGGCGGCAGCCGCGCCGACCACGCCGAGGCCGCCCGGCGGGTACGGGCCGTGCTCACCGCCGAGCTCACTCGGCTGTCCGCGCGGGACGGCACCGAACTCCTGCGCGCCCGGCGCGAGCGGTTCCGCGCGTACGGCGCCGAGCTGACGGCGCGTGTGTCGTGACGGCGCCGCCTCCCACTCCCACCGACGAGCCGCAGGTGCGAACGCCGCTGGAACAGGTGCGCCAGCAGGCGGTCGAGTTGCTCGGCGAGCTGGGCCGCACGCCGCGCACGCTGCGGGTACGGGTCGGGGACACCGCCGTCGAGATCGAATGGCCCGAGCCCGCCGCGGCGGTCGCCCCCACCGCGGTCCTCGCCGGCACCGCATCGGCCGCACTCGGCCTCGAAAGCCCTGCCCCGGCGGCCCTGTCCCAGGCCGAGAACCCCACGCCCGACGGCGGACGGACCGCCGGCACGCCCGCGGCGGACGACGCCAGGTACGTCACCGCGCCGACCGTGGGGACCTTCTACACCGCGCCCGCACCCGGTTCGCCGCCGTTCGTCCAGGTGGGCGACGTGGTGTCCGCCGGGCAGCAGATCGGGATCATCGAGGCGATGAAGCTCATGATCCCGATCGAGGCGGACCAGGCGGGCCGGGTCACCGCGGTGCTACGGGTCGACGGCGAGGCCGTCGAGTACGGCGAGCGCCTGCTCGCCCTCGCCGATGGGGAGGCGTGAGTGGTGCGCAAGGTGCTCGTCGCGAACCGGGGTGAGATCGCGGTGCGAGTGCTGCGGGCCTGCCGCGAACTCGGCGTCCGCACCGTCGCGGTGTACTCGACCGAGGATCGCGAATCCGCCGCGGTGGCCCTGGCCGACGAGGCGGTGCACATCGGCCCGGCCCCGGCCAGGCGCAGCTATCTGCACATCCCGGCGCTGATCGAGGCCGCGCGCAAGACCGGCGCGGACGCTGTGCACCCCGGCTACGGCTTCCTGTCCGAGGATCCCGACTTCGCCGAGGTCTGCCGCGACAACGACCTGGTCTTCATCGGGCCGCCGCCGGAGGTGATCGCGGCGCTGGGGGACAAGACGGCCGCGCGGGCGCTGATGGCGGGCGCGGGCATGCCGCTGCTGCCGGGCAGCCTCGAGCCCCTGCGCCGCGCCGACCAGGCCCATGGCGTGGCCGAGGCCATCGGATACCCGGTCATCATCAAGGCCGCCGCCGGCGGTGGCGGCCGGGGCATGACGGTCGTGCGCGACGGCGAGGACTTCGTGCGGGCGTACACCGAGACGTCCGCGAACGCCCGGGCGCTGTTCGGTGACCCGCGGGTGTTCGTCGAGCGCTACCTGCCCTCGGCACGGCACGTGGAGATCCAGATCCTCTGTGACTCCCACGGCGGCGTCGTGCACCTCGGCGAACGGGACTGCTCGGTACAGCGGCGTCATCAGAAGCTGGTCGAGGAGAGCCCCGCCCCGGGACTGCCCGCCGACCTGGTGGAGCGGATGGCACAGGCGGCGGTGGCCGGGGCGAAGGCCGCCGGCTACGTGGGCGCCGGCACCTTCGAGTTCCTGGTCGGGCCGGACGGCGCGTTCTCCTTCATGGAGGTCAACTGCCGCATCCAGGTGGAACATCCGGTGACCGAACTGCGCACCGGGATCGATCTGGTCCGCCAACAGCTGCTGATCGCCGCCGGCGGCCGGCTGGACTTCGCCCAGGACGACATCAGCGCACGGGGCGCGGTGATCGAGTGCCGCATCAACGTCGAGGACCCGGACCGCGCCTTCCTGCCCGCCCCGGGACGCCTGGAGCGGTTCGTCCCCGCCGGCGGGCCCTTCGTCCGCGTCGACACCCACGGCTATCCCGGCTACCGGATGGCCACCAGCTACGACTCACTGCTGGCCAAGCTGCTGACCTGGGCGCCGACCCGCGCCGAGGCGCTCGCGCGGATGGACCGCGCACTCGCCGAGTTCACCGTGTCCGGGCCGGGCGTACGCACCACCATCCCGTTCCTGCGCCGCGTCCTCGCCGACGAGCACTTCGCCACCGGCACCCACGACACCACGATCGTCGACCGGCTGACCGGCCGGCCGGACCAGCGTTAGGAGGCCGCGCAAGCATGTCCGAGCAGACCAGCAGGACCGCCCTTGTCAGCGGAGCGACGAGCGGGATCGGACTCGCCGTCACCGAACTGCTCGCCGGCCGCGGGCACCGCGTCTACCTGTGCGCCCGGGACGCCGACCAGGTCGCGCTGACCGTGAAGCGGCTGCGGGCGGACGGCCACGAGGTCGACGGCTCCGCGGCCGACGTGCGCTCCCCCGAGCAGATCCGGGCGTTCGTCGTCGCGGCGGTCCGCCGTTACGGCAATGTCGACATCCTCGTCAACAACGCCGGTCGCAGCGGCGGTGGCGTCACCGCCGACATCGCCGACGACCTGTGGTTCGACGTGCTGCACACCAACCTCTCCAGCGTCTTCCTGATGACCCGGGACGTGCTGTCCGTCGGCGGCATGCGTGACCGGGGCTGGGGGCGGATCGTCAACATCGCCTCCACCGCCGGCAAGCAGGGCGTCGTGCTCGGCGCGCCGTACTCGGCGTCGAAGCACGGCGTCGTCGGGTTCACCAAGGCCCTGGGCAACGAGCTGGCCAGCACCGGGATCACCGTCAACGCCGTCTGCCCCGGCTACGTGGAGACGCCGATGGCGCAGCGGGTGCGCGCGGGCTACGCCGCCGCCTGGGACACCTCCGAGGACGAGGTCCTGCGGCGCTTCCACGCCAAGATCCCACTCGGCCGCTACTCCACCCCGCGCGAGGTCGCCGCGATGGTCGGCTACCTCGTCACCGACGACGCCGCGTCGGTCGCCGCGCAGGCGATCAACGTCTGCGGCGGTCTCGGCAACTTCTGATCCACACCCCTCGGGAGGGAACCCATGCCCGCGACCCGCACCGTCGAGCACGAGATCACCGTCGCCGCGCCGCCCGACCACCTCTACCAGCTCATCGCCGACGTCGAGAACTGGCCGTCGCTGTTCGCGCCGACGGTGCACGCCGAACAGCTCGAACGCGGCGAGTCCCACGAGCGCATCCGGCTGTGGGCGACCGCGAACGGCGCCGCGAAGACCTGGACGTCGCGCCGCGAACTCGACCCGGCGGCCCGCACCGTCACCTTCCGCCAGGAGGTCTCCCAGCCTCCCGTGGGCGCGATGGGCGGCGCGTGGATCATCGAGCCGCGCCCGGACGGCACCAGCCGCGTCCGGCTCACCCACGACTACCACGCCGCCACCGACGACCCCGCCGACCTCGCCTGGATCGACACCGCCGTCGACCGCAACAGTCGGGCCGAACTCGCGGCACTGCGCGACACCGCCGAGCTCGACCAGGGCGCCCCCGACCTCCTGCTGACCTTCGACGACGCCCTCGAGATCGATGGCAAGGCCGCCGACGTCTACGACTTCATCAACGACGCGCATCTGTGGGGCGAGCGGCTGCCGCACGTCGCCCGGGTCTCGCTGGTGGAGGAGACCCCCGGCCTGCAACTGCTGGAGATGGACACCCGCACCGCCGACGGCTCGACACACACCACCACCTCGGTGCGGGTCTGCCAGCCGTCCGAGCGGATCGTCTACAAGCAGGTGCGGGTGCCGGCACTGATGACCCTGCACACCGGGCGCTGGCTGCTGGAGGACCTCCCCGGCGGCGGTGTGCGCGCGACGTCGCGGCACACGGTCCGCATCAACGAGAGCAACATCCGTGCGGTGCTCGGCCCGAGCGCCGGGCTCGCCGACGCCCGCCAGTACGTGCGTACCGCGCTCGGCACGAACAGCCTCGCGACGCTTCGACACGCGAAGTCCTACGCCGAGGGACGCTGAGATGCCGGCGGTCCCACCCGACCCTGCCCCTGGAGCCGGCGCCGGTCCTGGCGCTGGCCCGCGCGCCGACGTCCTCGTCGTCGGCGCCGGTCCAGTGGGGCTCATGCTCGCCGGCGAGCTGCGGCTCGCCGGGGCGGCCGTCGTCCTGGTCGACCGGCTGCCCGCGCCGATGACCCAGTCGCGCGCCGCGCAGCTCAACACCCGCACCGCCGAGATCCTGCACGCCCGCGGCGTCGACGAGCTGCTGGCCGAGGCGCGGCCAGAACCACGCTCGCACTTCGGCGGGCTGGGTTTCGAGCTGTCCCACCTGGACAGCCCGTACGCGGGGAACTGGAAGGTGCCGCAGTACCGGACCGAGGCGGCGCTCGCCCGCCGGGCCCTGGCCCTCGGCGTTGAGCCGCGCCGCCCCTACGACCTCATCGCCCTCGACTCCCCCGCGGACTCGCCGGCCGGCTCCGCTGACGCCGGGGCCCACGTCGTCGCGACGGTGGTCGGCCCGAGCGGGCCGGTCCGGCTACGGGCCCGGTTCGTCGTCGGCTGCGACGGCGAGGAGAGCACCGTACGCCGTCTCGGCGGTTTCGACTTCCCCGCGAGCGCGCCCACCCGGGAGCTGCTGCGCGCCGACGTGCGCGGGATCGACATTGCCGAGCGCCGGTTCGAACGGCGCCCAGGCGGTTTCGCGGTCGCCGACGCCCGCGACGGCGTCACCCGGGTGATGGTGCACGAGCACGGGCGGACCGTGACCCGTCGCACCACCGCACCGACGTTCGCCGAGGTCGCCCAGCGCTGGTTCGCGGTGACCGGGGAGGACATCCGTCACGGCACCCCCGTGTGGGTGGACGCCTTCGACAACTCCCACGGCCAGGTGACCGGCTACCGCCGCGGCCGGGTACTGCTCGCCGGCGACGCCGCACACCGTCACCTGCCGATCGGCGGGCAGGCCCTCAACCTCGGCCTGCAGGACGCGGTCAACCTCGGGTGGAAGCTCGGCGCCGCCGCCCGCGGCGACGCCCCGGCCGGCCTGCTCGACACCTACCACGACGAACGCCACCCCGTCGGCGCCCGGATCCTGCGCGCCGTCGTCGCGCAGGAGGACCTGCTGCTCGGCGGCCCCGCGATCGACCCGCTGCGCGCCGTGCTGGCCGACCTGCTCGCCGAACCGACCGCGCGGGCCCAGCTCGCCGGCCTCACCAGCGGCGTGGACGTGCGTTACGGAGACGACCCCGACCCGCTCGTCGGCCGCCGGCTGCCCGCGCTGGACCTCGGCGGACGGTCGACCGACGAGCTGTTGCGGTCCGGCAGGGGCCTTCTGCTCACTCCCGACGCGGCCGACCCGAGCCGGCCGCGGCACCCGCGCGTGCGGGCCGTCTCCTGGCCCGAGCACATCCTGGTTCGCCCCGACGGCCACGTCGCCTGGCGGGGTACCGGCCGCGGCACCCCGGCCGGCCTGCCCGCCGCGCTGCGCCGCTGGTTCGGTCCCGCCGCCACCGACGTCAACCACCCGATCTCGCCCCGACCGGATGAGGAGCTCGCGCCATCATGACCCCCGAGCGGATCCCCCCGCACGCCCGCATCCTGCAGCTCGCGACGTCCAGCTGGATGTCCGCGGCCGTGAGCGCCGCCGCCACCCTGGGCGTCGCCGACGCCCTCGCGGACGGCCCCCGCGGCGTCGGCGAGCTGGCGAGCGCCGTCGACGCGCACCCGCCGACGCTGTACCGCCTGCTGCGCGCCTGCACCGAGTTCGGCCTGTTCGAGGAACTCGACGGGCAGGTGTTCATCCTCACCGACGTGGGCCACGCGCTGCGCTCGGACAGCGCGAACTCCATGCGCGCCTTCGCCCGCTGGGTCGGCGAACCCGCCGAGCGCTACACCTGGTCGAACCTGGTCACCTCGGTGCGGACCGGCCAGCCCGCCTTCGAGGTGACCCACGGCCGCGACGTCTGGGACTTCATGGCCGGCCACCCGGACACCGCCGCGGTCTTCAACGACGCGATGACGAGCGCCTCCAACCAGATGATCGCTCCCGCGGTGCGCGCCTATGACTTCACCGGGCTGCGCCGGATCGTCGACGTCGGCGGCGGGCACGGCGCGCTGCTTGCCGAGACGCTGCGGGCCTACCCCGACCTGCACGGTGTGCTGTACGACCAGGCGGACGTGGTCGCCGGCGCCGGCGAGTCGCTGCGCGCCGCGGGCGTCGCCGACCGGGTCGATATCGTCGCCGGCAGCTTCTTCGACGCCGTGCCGCCCGGCGCCGACGCCTACCTGCTGTCGAACGTCATCCATGACTGGGACGACGACGCGTCAGGGCGGATCCTCACCCGGGTCCGCGACGCGATGTCGCCGGCCGCGCGGGTCCTGCTCGTCGAGGTCCTCATGCCGAGCAAACCGGAACCGTCGCCGACGGTGAAGCTGATGGACCTCAACATGCTCGTGCTGTGCGGCGGCAAGCAGCGTACCGAGGCCGAGTTCAGCGACCTGCTGCGCGGCGCGGGCCTCGAACTGACCCGCATCGTGCCCGGCGGCTTCTGCAGTGTCGTCGAGGGCGCGCGGGCATGACGCCCCCCGAGACGCCCGAGCCGGGGCCGGGGTCGGGCGTCTCGGGGGGCTTCATGCC
>NZ_FZMO01000567.1 GCF_900197875.1 Frankia canadensis
CGGTCGCCGGCGAGGCCGTAGGACATCTTGTTGCGGTCGGTCGGCGCGCGGTGTGACACCCGGCGTGATGTGACGGCGACGGCTTCCCGTTGACGGTCGACATCGGCCTGCCAGGTGGCGTACGTCTGGGCCTGGCGGGCACGGGCGGCCCGGCGCGCGGCGAGATAGCCGGCGTAGCCGTCGCCGTAGCGGGACAGGGTGTGCCGCTCGGCGTCGACCTCGACGAGGGTGTCGACCGTCTGGTCGAGGAAGACGCGGTCGTGGGAGACGACGACGGTCGTGCCGCCGCGCGTGCGCAGGTGCGTCGCGAGCCAGGTCAGCGCCTCGTCGTCGAGGTGGTTCGTCGGCTCGTCGAGCAGCAGTACCTCCCGCCCGGCACTGAGCACGCAGGCCAGGCGCAGCCGGGCCTGCTGACCGCCGGAGAGCGTCCCCACCGGCCGCTCGCGCTCCAGCCCGCGCAGCCCGACGCCGTGCAGGACCCGTTCGACGCGGGCATCGGCGTCATAGCCGCCGCGCAGGTCGAAGGTGGTCAGCAGGGTGCCGTACTCGGCGAGCGCGGCCTGCTGCGCGTCGGGCCCGCCAGGGGCGTCCGGCGCGGCGGCGCCGGCCATCACGGCTTCCAGCACGCGCAGCCTGAACTCGATCGCGCGCAGGTCGGCCAGCGCGTCATTGATGGCGTCGCCCACCGTCCAGCCCGCCGGCATCGGCGCCTCCTGGGCGAGGTGGCCGACACCCCCGTCGGCCTGGACGATCACCCGACCCTCGTCGGGCGTCTCCCGCCCGGCGAGCATCCGCAGCACCGTGCTCTTGCCGGATCCGTTCTCGCCGATCACCCCGGTGCAACCACCGGTGGGCAGCGCACAGGAGGCGGCCACCAGCACGGGGCGGTGGTCATACGACTTGCTGACAGCGTCCAGGGAGAGTTGCGTGGACATACGTGTCCTCCGAGGTGGTACCGGCGACGCGACCGTGGCGGGTCACGCCCTGGCGGGGCACCTCAGCGGAGCACCGGCAACTCCTCGGGACGGCAACACGAACCCGATCACCCTGCCATGCTCGGCCGCGGCCGGCAAACCAGTTTTCGCGCCCGCCCGTCAGCGTGGGCCGGCACCACCTCCCGTGGCCGGGCCGGCGGACTGCGCCGCGCGGATCGGGCGGGAAGGCCCGCGGATTCCGTCATCTCCCCGCGGTGACCCGCCCTCGTCAGACGCACCGGGCGGCGGCCGGCGTCGGGAGTCAGGACTCTCCAGCGGAACGCCGGATCTGCCAATTCTGTCAATGGGGTGGATCTCCGCGGGGAGGTAGCGTCGGACCTCGTGGACAAGATGTTCGCCGGCGCGCGCGGCGGCGGCTGCGGGAAGGCGGCGCGATGAGCCAGGTCGATCTTGCCCGCGTCCTGGCTGTCGCGAGGTGAGCCCGCATGGCTGAGCACAAGGTGCGTGTCTACCGCAGTGAGGAGCGCTTCGTCCGGGAGGAGCAGCTCGCCTGGAAGATCGCGGCGGTCGCGGCGGATCCGGTGGAGGTCACCGACGAGGTGGCCGCGATGGTCGTCAACCGCGTGATCGACAACGCCGCCGTGGCGGCCGCGTCGCTGGCCCGAGGGCCGGTCACGGCGGCACGGGAGCAGGCGACGCGGCACGCGCCGCCGTCCGGCCGGCCCGGCGCCACGGTGTTCGGCCTGCCGCCCGCGACCCGGGTCTCGCCCGAGTGGGCGGCCTGGGCCAATGGTGTCGCGGTGCGTGAGCTGGACTTCCACGACACGTTCCTCGCCGCCGAGTACTCCCATCCCGGCGACAACATCCCGCCGATCCTCGCGGCCGCCCAGCACACCGGGCTCGGGGGGCGCGAGCTGCTGCGCGGCATCGCGACCGGCTACGAGATCCAGGTGGCCCTGGTCCGGGCGATCTCCCTGCACAAGCACAGGATCGACCACATCGCGCATCTCGGGCCGTCGGCCGCGGCCGGGATCGGGACGGCGCTCGGCCTGCAGACGGAGACGATCTACCAGGCGGTCGGGCAGGCGCTGCACACCACGACGACGACCCGCCAGTCCCGCAAGGGCGAGATCTCGAGTTGGAAGGCGTACGCCCCCGCGTTCGCCGGCAAGATCGCCGTCGAGGCGGTCGACCGGGCGATGCGCGGCCAGGGCGCGCCGTCGCCGATCTACGAGGGCGAGGACGGCGTGATCGCCTGGCTGCTCGATGGCCCGCAGGCACAGTACGTCGTCGGCCTGCCCGGCCCCAGCGAGCCCAAGCGGGGCATTCTCGACACCTACACCAAGGAGCATTCGGCCGAGTACCAGAGCCAGGCTCTCATCGACCTGGCCCGCCGGCTCGGCCCGCGCCTCGGCGACACCCTGGCGAGCGTGCGGTCCATCGTCCTGCACACCAGCCATCACACCCACCACGTCATCGGCTCGGGGGCGAACGACCCGCAGAAGTACGACCCGACGGCGAGCCGGGAGACCCTCGACCACTCGATCCCGTACATCCTCGCCGTCGCCCTGCAGGACCGGGACTGGCATCACGAGCGCTCCTACACCCCCGAGCGGGCCGCCCGGCCGGACACCGTCGAGCTGTGGCGGAAGATCACCACGGTCGAGGATCCGGAGTGGACCCGGCGCTACCACGCGACGGACCCCGCCGAGAAGGCCTTTGGCGGTAGGGTCGTCGTGACTCTGGCGGACGGCTCGGTCGTCGAGGACGAGATCGCCGTCGCCGACGCGCATCCGCTCGGCGCCCGGCCGTTCGGGCGGCCCGAATACGTGGCGAAGTTCCGCCGCCTCGCCGAGGGCGTCGTGTCCACCGACGAACAGGACCGTTTCCTCGACGCCGCGGTGCGCCTGCCCGAGCTGCGCCCCGACGAGCTCGGCGAGCTGACCCTCGTCCCCGACTGGCCGCTGCCCACCAGCTCCGCCGCCGGTCTCTTCTAGAGCCCAGCATGTCCGGCTCGGGCGGTTCCGTCGGGCCGCGGACTGGCAACCGGTAGGATTTCCTGCGCCGATCGCGCCGGGCCACGCGGGCCTGGCAGTCCGTCGCGCATGCCTGTCGGGGGCGTCCCAGCCGGTGTTCGCGGTTGATCGGTTGTGTGCTTTCCGTCCATCATCCGTGTCCGCATGGAGGAACCCCGTGAGCAGCCGGGTCGAGACGTTGGAGTTCCAGGCCGAGGCGCGTGCGCTGCTGCGCCTGATGGTGCACTCGATCTATTCCGACAAGGACGTGTTCCTACGGGAGCTGATCTCCAACGCGTCTGACGCGCTCGACAAGCTGCGCATCGCCGCGCTCGTCGACCAGAGCCTGCGTGAGGACGCCGAGGACCCGCACATCGACATCGAGGTCGACCGGGACAGCCGGACCCTGACCATCCGGGACAACGGGATCGGGATGTCCCGCGAGGACGTCGTCGGGCTCATCGGCACGATCGCCCGGTCGGGCACGGCGGAGCTGCTGCGCAAGCTGCGGGAGTCCGCCGACGCCGCCGCCTCCGCCGACCTCATCGGCCAGTTCGGCGTCGGCTTCTACGCCACGTTCATGGTGGCGGACACGGTCACGCTGGTGACCCGCAAGGCCGGCGAGCCGGGCGGCACCCGGTGGGAGTCCTCCGGCGAGGGCACCTACGTCATCAAGGACGTCGACGACGTGCCGCACGGCACCGCGGTCACCGTGCACCTCAAGCCCGAGGACGCCGAGGACCGGCTGTTCGACTACACCGACGAGTACAAGATCCGCGAGATCGTCAAGAAGTACTCCGACTTCATCGCCTGGCCGATCAGGATGGCCGTCGAGCGGCCCGCCCCCGCCACGGCGGGAGAGGAGACCGACGGCGCGGACGGTGGCGCGAGCGGCGACGGCGCGGACACCGCGGCGGGCGCCGCAGCGACGGTGACCGAGATCGAGACGCTCAACTCGATGAAGGCGCTGTGGGCCCGTCCGCGCGACGAGGTCGAGGCGGCCGAGTACAACGAGCTCTACCGCCACCTCAGCCACGACTGGACCGACCCGCTCGAGGTCATCCAGATGAAGGGCGAGGGGACCTTCGAGTACGAGGCGCTGCTGTTCATCCCGTCCCGGGCGCCGCTGGACCTCTACACCCGCGACGCGAAGCGCGGCGTGCAGCTCTACGTCAAGCGCGTGTTCATCATGGCGGACTGCGAGGCGCTGCTGCCGAACTACCTGCGCTTCGTCAAGGGCGTCGTCGACGCGCGGGACCTGTCGCTGAACATCTCCCGCGAGATCCTCCAGCAGGACCGCCGGATCCAGCAGGTGCGCCGCCGGCTGGTGCGCAAGGTGCTCGCCGCCGTCGCGAACCTGCGCGAGAACGAGCCCGAGAAGTACCGCACCTTCTGGACCGAGTTCGGCGCCGCGGTCAAGGAGGGCCTGCTCGAGGACACCGAGAACGAGAAGGCGATCCTCGACATCGTCTCCGTCGCCTCCACCCGCGACCCGGAGCAGACCACGACGCTGCGCGAGTACGTGGAGCGGATGAAGGACGGCCAGACCGAGATCTACTACCTGACCGGCGACTCCCGGGCGACGATCGAGAACTCCCCGCACATGGAGGCGTTCGCGGCGCGTGGCTACGAGGTGCTCATCCTGACGGACCCGGTCGACGAGGTCTGGGTCGAGCGGGTCGGCCGGGTCGACGACCACCCGCTGAAGTCGATCGCCAAGGGCCAGGTCGATCTCGACTCCGACGACGAGCGCAAGGACGCCGAGGCCGAGCGTGACGAGCAGCGCAAGGAGTTCGCCGAGCTGCTCACCTGGATGACCGAGCGGCTGAAGGACGAGGTCAAGGAGGTCCGGCTGTCCTCGCGGCTGACGACGTCGCCGGCCTGCGTCGTCGGCGACACCTTCGACATGACCCCGGCGCTGGAGAAGATGTACCGGGCGATGGGGCAGAACGTGCCGCACCAGCGCCGCATCCTCGAGGTGAACCCCACCCATCCGCTGGTCGCGGGCCTGCGTCGTACCCACGAGCAGGACGCCGGGTCGACCGCGCTCGCGGAGACGGTCGAGCTGCTCTACGACATGGCGCTGCTCGCCGAGGGTGGCGACCTGCGGGATCCGTCCCGGTTCACCCGGGTGCTCGCGGGCCGGCTGGCGAGCACGCTGTAGCGTTCGGGTCGCGCGAGAACCCCGGTCGGGACGAACCCGTCCCGACCGGGCAGTGGCGGCACGCCTACCGGCTGCCGCCCTCGGTCAGGTCTTCGTCGCGCCCATGTCCACCGTGAGCTGGGTGGCCGTCACCGACCGGGACAGGTCGCAAGCGAGCCACAGGACCGCGTCCGAGATGTCGTTGGCATCGGCGACCGGCAGGTTCGGCAGCATGCTGCCGAACGACACGGCGTAGGCGGGATGGTCCCCGAGGATCTTCTCGACGGTCGGATCCTCGCCCATCGGGGTGGCGACCGCCCAGGGATGCACCGAGTTCACCCGGATGTTGTACTCGCCGAGCTCGATCGCCGCCGCCTTGGTCAGACCGACGACGCCGTGCTTGGCCGCACTGTAGTGCGCCTCCGCCGGCAGCGACTTGAGGCCCGCCGCCGAGCTCACCGTGATGATCGACCCACCGTTGCCGGCCGCGATCATGTGCGGTGTGGCGGACCGCAACGTCCGCCACACGCCGGTGAGATTGATGTCGATCACCGTCTGCCACTGTTCGTCGGACAGCTCCCAGAACCGGCCCCAGTTGTTGATGCCGGCGTTGGCGACCACGACGTCGAGCCGCCCGCCGAAGGCCGCCACCCCCTCGGCGAGCACGTCGTCGAGCGCCTTCGAGTCGCGCACGTCACCCGGGCGGGCGACGATCTTCCCGCCCTCGGTCTCGACCAGCCGCACCGTCTCGGCCAGGTCGTCGGACGTCGCCGCGGGGTAGGTGTTGTGCGGCGACGCCGGCCCGGCGATGTCGATCGCGATGATCGACGCGCCCTCACGCGCGAACCGGACGGCGTGACTGCGGCCCTGGCCACGGGCGGCGCCGGTGATGAACGCGACCCGTCCGTCGAGTAAGCCCATCTGCTCTCCCCTGCACTGGTGGTGGGCGGGCCCGGTGTTACGCCCCGGCGGCGCCGGCGATGTCCTCCTGCAGGTTCGCGGGCAGGACGCCCGCGCTCCCGTCCAGGTCACCCGGCATGATGATCGAGGTCCTGGCGAGGTTGCCGCCGTCCGTCGCCGGCAGGCAGACGCCCGACATGTAGGCGGACTCGTCGCAGATGAGGTACAGCGCCGCGTAGGCGTTGTCGCGCAGGGACGGCGGGCGCGACAGCTTGAGCGGGATCGACGTCTGCGCCGAGTCCCAGGGCTGCATCTCCTCGTAGCTCTTCCCGAGCACCTCCGCGTCCGGCGGCATCGCGAAGTTGATGCTCATGCCGTGCGCCGGACACAGCGCGTTCGCCCGGATCCCATAGCCGCCCAGGGACAGCGACATGCCCTTGACCAGGCCGTTCACGCCGTGCTTGGCGGCGGCGTAGCCGGGGAAACCGGGGTAGGCGACGTAGCCGGCCATGGACGACACCGCGAGGATCGTGCCGCCACGCTGCTTCTTCATCTGCGGCACGACGGCCTTGGCGGCGAGGAACACGCCGGTGAGGTTGACCGCGAGCATCGAGGTGAAGCCCTCGACGGAGATGTCCTCGAACGCGAGCGTGCCGAAGCCCTCCTCGGGCACGCCGGCCGAGCACATCAGCCCGTCGACGCGGCCGAACGACGAGACCGCGAGGTCCACGGCGCTCGTCAGCTCGTCGAACTCGCGCACGTCGGCCTTGATCCCGACGGCCTGGCCGCCCGCGTCCTTGATCTCGGACACGACCCGGTCGACCCGGGCGGGAACGACGTCGGTGACCACGATCCTCGCGCCCTCGGACGCGAACAGCAGGGAGCTCTCCCGACCGAGGCCGGAACCGGCGCCGGTGATCAGGATGGTCTTGTCCGCCAGCCGCCCGCTCATGCCTGTGCGCCCTTCGCGCCCGCGCCGCCGGCCACGCCGGGGCTCGCGATCGTCTTCGCCTGCAGGTACTCGCGGAACCCGTCCTCGCCGTGCTCACGGCCGACACCGCTGATCCCGTAGCCGCCGAACGGCGTGTCCGGCGACAGGTAGAACGACGGACCGATGTTGACCGTGCCCGCCTTCAGCCGGTTCGCGACCCGCCAAGCCCGCTCCGGGTCCTGCGTCTGGACGTAGGCGGACAGGCCGTAGCGGGAGTTGTTCGCCACCCGCACCGCCTCGTCGTCGTCGCCGTCGTACTTCACAACGGTCAGCACCGGGCCGAACACCTCGAGCTGGGCGATCTCGGCGTCCTCGTGGACGTCGGCGACCAGCGTCGGCTCGTACCAGAAGCCCCTGCCGTTCGTCGGCGACGCGCCGCGCCTGCCGCCGACGGTGGTGCGGGCGCCGGCCTCGCGGGCCCGGTCGACCATGCCCTCCATCCGGGCGAGCTGGGCGGCGTTGATGATCGGGCCGACGACGTTGGTCGGGTCGGTCGGGTCGCCCCAGGGCAGGTGACGCAGCGCCTCGGTGAGACCCTCGACCACTTCGTCGTAGCGGCTGGCGTGCACGACGAGCCGGGTGGCCAGCGCGCAGCCCTGCCCGGAGTTCGACATGCACATGCCGACCGCGAGCGGCAGGGCGACCGCGAGGTCGGCGTCGTCGAGGATGATGTTCGCGGACTTGCCGCCGAGCTCCAGGCATACCTTGCGGATGCCGACGGCGCCGCGCTCGTAGATGCGCTGACCCACGGCCGGCGATCCGGTGAAGTGGTACATGTCGACCCGCGGGTCGCCGGTCAGCGCCTCGCCCGCGGCAGCCTTGTCCTCCGAGCTGAGGATGTTGAGCACGCCCGCCGGGATGTCGGTGTGCTCGTGCGCGATCCTCGCGAGGAGCGAGCCGGTCAGCGGCGTGTCCGGGGCCGTCTTCAGCACGACGGTGTTGCCGGTCGACAGCGCGTGGTGGATCTTCCAGAGGTCGGTCATGAACGGCGCGTTCCACGGCGTGATCGCGCCGACCACGCCGTACGGCTCGTAGCGCACGTGCCGGTTGCTCGGCAGGCCCATGACGCCCTCGTGGACCCCGAAGTCCGTCTCCCAGGGGAAGCGGCCGATGAGGTCGTTGAAGTAGCTCATGTCGCCGGTCATCACGTCGATGTGAGCGCCGATGTTGGACGCCGGCGTGCCCGCCTCGGCGATCTGCACCGCCTTGAGGGCCGCCGCCTCCTTGGCCAGCGCGTCCTGCAGCTGGCGCAGGACCCGCTGGCGGAAGGCGTGATCGGTGGCCCAGGAGGTCTCGTCCGCGGCGCGGCGCGCCGCCGTGACCGCGGCGGCGACATCCTCGGCCTGCCCGTCGGCGGCGGTGCCGACGACGGTCTCGTCCGCCGGGTTGATCACCTCGAAGCGCCCGCCGCCGGCCGCCTCGCGGAACTGCCCGTCGATGTACAGCCGGCCCTCGGGCTCGAAGTCGAGCGACATGAACGTACTCCACCTTTCTCGGACTGTGATGATGTGCCGCGGCCGACCGCGTCGTCCGCCCGTCGCGCCCCGAACCCGGGCGCGGACCGTTCAGGAGACCGGGAACGTGATGGGCAGATGGACCGCCGCCCGGACTCCGTAGTTGGTGTAGACGACCTCCTGGCCCGGGGTGATCTCGTACTCCGGGATGCGGCGGTGGAACTCCTCCAGCGCCACGCGGAGCTCGAGCCGGGCGAGGTTGGAGCCCAGGCAGCGGTGCGGTCCGGCCGCGAAGCCGACATGCGGGTTGCGGGCGCGGTCGAGATCGACGGCGAGCGGGTCGGGGAACGCCGCGGGGTCCACGTTGGCCGCCGCCCAGAGAACCTCCACCATGGTGCCGGCGGCGAACCGGCGCCCGGCGACCTCGATGTCCTCGGTCACCCAGCGGTGGGCGAGCGGCACCGGGGACTCGAAGCGCATGAGCTCCTCGACCGCCCTGGCGAGCAGCTCCGGCTGCGACACCACCCGCCGGCGCTCCTCGGGATGCTCCGCGAACCACGCGAGCATGCAGGACAGCGAGCACGTCACCGTGTCCAGCCCGGCGATGACCAGCAGGTAGCAGATGTCGACGATCTCGGTGTCGGTCAGCCGGGCGCCCTCGACCTCAGCGGTCAGGAAGCCGCCGATGAGGTCGTCGCCGGCCTCCTCGGCGCGCCGCTGCGCGAGGACGTCGGCGAGGTAGTCGTACATGCGCTGGCCGGCGGCGCGGCTGTTCGCCTGCTGTTCCTCGACGGTGGCGCCCTGGGGGCGAACGACCGATTCCTTGAACTCGAGGAAGATCGGCAGATCCTCGAGCGGCAGCCCGAGCAGATCGATGAAGATGTGGGTCGGCAGCGTCGCGCACAGCCCGAACATCAGCTCGGCCTCGCCGGCGTCGGCGAACGCGTCGATCAGGGCGTTGGTCCGGGCGCGGATCTTCGACTCCAGCCGCGCCACCTGCTTCGGCGTGAACAGGGGGTCCAGGAGCCTGCGGTACTTGCGGTGGGTCTCGCCGTCCAGGTCCAGCGGGATGAGCGGCCGCTGGGCACCCATGTTGTAGTGGACGCCGTCGGTGGCCCGCACAGCCGGGTGGCGCAGGAACTCGATCATCTCCTCGCGGCGGGCGACCACCGGTGTCCCGTCGGGCCGGGCGGGGGCGTCCTGGCCGGAGAGTTCGACGAAGGCCGCCTGCGGGTGGCGCTCGTCCCACGATTCCAGCATGTGCGCGACGCAGAAGACCGGCATCGTGCCGGCCTGGGGGCTACTCATGCGCTGGCCTCTCCTCCGGGCAGCGCCGGGCTGGGCCGTCCGGACGGACGTCCCCGGGCTGTGGGGCCCGGCGCGGGAACTGACATCTGCCGCGGCGCGCGTGCACGCGACCTGTCGTGACACGACCGGCCACCGAGGTGCACGGCTCACCCCGCCTCGGGCCGACGAGGCACGATGAAGGCGGATCTGTCACGCACGTCACACTGTCAGGTCATCTGGGGAGAGTCAAGATATCGCCGCTATCCACCGGCGGCGGGCGGGGGCCGGCGCGGCACGGGCGACGCCGCGGCGGCTGTCGGCCAGCCAGCACAGGCGACGCTGGCGGTTCGCCCTTGTTGGCGAGCGCCGGCGAACGGGCCGAGAAGCCAGTTGGCGAGCTCGGACTCGTCTCTACTCTTTGGATCAGCGCGACAGAGCGTGTGGAGTGGTGGCGTCAGCGCAAGATGAGAAGATCCTCGACGTGCGGGAGGCACCGGACCGCCCGGGGCGTGAGTTCGTGTTCATCGCCGAACGTTCGGCCTGATGCGACCAGTGTCCGTCACCGCCTATCGACCGGCGGTCAAACCCGATGGACAGCCGCCCATGCCCCGGGGTAATCGTTGGCACCGTGCAGCGGCAGGAGACCTGGGACGCTGATACCGCTCAGTGCTATGACATGCCGGGCGCCGGCATGTTCGCCCCCGCAGTAGTGGGGCCGACCGTGGACCGCCTGGCAGGGCTCGCGGGGACCGGGCGGGCGTTGGAGTTCGCCATCGGAACCGGCCGGATAGCCGTCCCGCTCGCCGAGCGCGGAGTGCCTGTCACCGGGATCGAACTGTCCCGCCCGATGATCGACCGGCTACGCGCCAAGGCAGACGAGGCGACGATCCCGGTCGTCGTCGGAGACATGGCGACGGCGGTCGCCCCGGGCACCTACACGCTCGTCTACCTCGTCTACAACACGATCTCCAACCTGCTGACGCAACCCGAGCAGGTCGCCTGCTTCCGCAACGCCGCCCGTCACCTCGTCCCCGGCGGCCGGTTCGTCATCGAACTGTGGGTACCGGAGCTGCGCAAGCTTCCACCAGGCCAGCAGGCCGTGGTCTGGCAGTCCGACCCCGACTACATCGCTCTCGACACCTACGACGTCCTGCATCAACACGTCGTGTCGCACCACATCAGGCTCGATGAGAACGGAGGGGCCCGGCTGGCGCGCAGCCCCCATCGCTACGTCTGGCCCGCCGAACTCGATCTCATGGGGCAGCTGGCCGGCTTCGAACTGGAGACCAGGCACGCCGACTGGCAGGGAGCCGAGTTCACCGCCGAGTCCCGCTCCCACGTGTCCGTCTACCGCATCCCAGCGAACCGATAGACCCGAGCTCGGCCACCCCCACGTCCTCAACCAGCGACAAACGCCCAGCGCCGGCGCACCACCCCGAAGGCCGTGCGGGCATCACCCGCCTTCCCGTCCCGTCGCATCGTCACCTCCCTGCTCGAGGCCGCCGCGCGGGCGGCCGCTGGTCGCCGGTCATCCCCCCGTGCCGCGTCGTGACCGTCACCGTGCGGCGGTGACGGTCAGCCGGCGGTGAGTCCTCGGGTGATCAGGCCGCCGAGCACCCGGGCGTAGAAGTCGCCGGGATGCGCGCGGGCCGCGACGTCGGGCGCCACCGCGTCCTCCCGGAGCACGCCGTGCGCCCGCAGCACGGCGACGATCTCCTCGCCGGTGCGGCGCATGCTGGTGAACGCCTCCCGCGCCGCGGCCTCCGGGTCGCGGGCGTGCAGCGACTCCCATTCGGCGCGCAGGCCCGCGAGCCCGGTGTCGCGGTGCTCGCCGACGGTGGCGCGCCCGGCCGCCGCGAGGATCGTCCGGAACGAACCCAGCAGCTGGCGCAGGCGGGGCGTGCCGCCGATGCGGTGCACCTCGCGGCGAAAGGCGTAGGCCAGCCGGAAGAACTCCTCGGTCGGGATGGCGGGTTGACCCGCCGCGGCGAGCGTCGTGGCCAGGCCGTCGAGCTCGCCGTCGGTGATCAGCTCCGCGGCGCGATGCGCGGCCAGGCTCGTCAGCATGCCGTACAGCTCGAAGTTGTCCTGGATCATCGCCGAGGTGAGCGGGGCGACGTAGGCACCGCGGTAGAACTCGACCTGCACGAGGCCGTCGCGCTCCAGGCTGGCGAGCGCCTCCCGGACCGGCACGCGGCTCACCCCGAGCTCGGCGGCGACGGCGTCCAGGTCGATGCGCCCGGGGTAGGGGTACTCGCCGGAGAAGATCTTCTCGGCGATGCGGTCGGCGACGTCCCGGCTGATCCGTCCGCGGGGCAGTCGGCTGCGCCCGCCCGCGCGGTCGCCGCCCCTGCCCTCACTCGGCCCGTCGTCCTTCACCCTGCTCCGCTCCCGCCCTCCATGCCGGCCCCAACGCCATCCTCGCCGACGTCCCGCGCACCGGCCGGGGCGGGCGTCGGCCCACCGGGGCGGGTGACCGCGCCGGCCGGCAGCGACCGGTCGATCTCCGTCCGCATCCGCGGAACCATCTGTTCGGATTTTAGATTCAAAATGTTGAACCCGTCCACGGCGGAGTGGTATTACCACAACGCACGACATGCGAGGGTCGAGGAGGGTCATGCAGAGTGAGACTCTGATCACAGGAATCGGCGGGCAGGGTATCCAGCTCGCCGCCCGGACACTGGCGCTCGGCGCGCTGCGCTCCGGCCGCGAGGTGCAGTACACCTCCGAGGTCGGCGGCGAGATGCGCGGCGGCGTGTCCACCGCGACGCTCGTCGTCGGCACGTCCCGGCTGCGGGCGCTGCCCGTCGTGCCGACGGCGGGCAGCCTCGTCGCCATGCACGACCGGTACTGGCCGTCGCTGTCCCGCCGGATCCGGCCGGGGGGCGTCGTCATGATCAATTCGACGCTCTGGGAGGCGCCGCGGCCGGAGGGCTTCCAGGTGGTCGAGATCCCGGCCACCCGCCATGCCCTCGACACCGGCGCGCCGATGACGGCCAGCCTGGTGATCATCGGCGCGTTCGCCGCGCTAACCGGCCTCGCGCCCGTCGAGGCGCTGTGCGCGGCGATGGAGAGCTCCATCCCGGCCTACCGCCGCCAGAGCGTGGCCGCGAACCTGGCGGCGATCCGCTTCGGCGCCTCCCTGGTGGCGCCGCTACCCGAACCGCTGCTCCCGCCCACCGGGACCGGCGCGCCGAACGAGACGACGGTGGTGGGGGCGTGAGCGCTCCGGCGCCGGCGCCGGGGCGGTTCCGCGGGACCGTCACGGTAGCCGCGGCGCGGTGCAAGGGCTGCGAGCTGTGCGTCATCGCCTGCCCGGTGGACGTGCTGTCGATGTCGACCGAGGTCAACGACGCCGGCTTCCGCTTCCCGCTGCTCGAACCCGGCTGCATCGCCTGCGGCCTGTGCCACGCGGTCTGCCCCGACTACGTGTTCGAGGTCTACCGGTACCAGGACGACCAGCCGTCCGAGCAGCCACAGGACGACCCGCCAGCCGCGGCCGGCCCCCCGACCCCCGCCGGAGGACTCGGCTTGACGTCCTCCCCCGCGTGAACGCGGGGGATTCCAACTCCTACACGCCCACCAAAGGGGGTGCGCAGTGTTGAGGTTCGCGGTTCACGGGCACCGGCAACCCGGCGCCTCCCCGCGCGGTCACCGCACGTCCTGCGGCGATGTTCATAGCAGCGTTCACATCAGCATTGGCCGTGTGCCCGCAGGCCGCGCATCGGAATACCGCTTGGCTCTCGCGGTTCCCGGGCGCCGTGTGCCCGCAGGTCGAGCAACGCCGACTCGTAGAGGCGGCCGGAACGCGTTCGATCCGGCCGGGGGCTTTCTGTTCCAACCGTTGCACGAGCAGTCCCCAACCGGCCGCGAGGATCCCCCGGTTCAGCCCGGCTTTCTGCGCCACGTTCCGCCCCGGCTCGGCCACCGTGCCACGGGCGGAGCGGGTCATGCCCCGAATGTTCAGATCTTCGACGCGGATCAGGTCGTACCGTCGAGCGAGATCGGTGGAGGTCTTCTCCGCCCAGTCCTTCCGCCGGTCGACCTCCCGGGCCTTGACCCGGGCGATCCGGGCCTTGAGGTGGCCGCGCCGCGCGCTGCCACGCTTCGCGTGCGCGAACCGGCGTTGCAGCCCGTGGAGCCGCTCCGCTTCCTTCGGTCGCAGCCCGGGGCAGGCCAGCATCTCCCCGGTCGACAGGGCGGCGGACACGGCCACACCCCGGTCCACACCGACTACCTCGCCGGTTCCCGGTGCCGGGATCGGTTCGGGTACGACGGCGAACGCGACATGCCACCGGCCCGCACGGTCCAGGGTGACCCGGTAGGACCTGAAGTCCGGGACCTTCCGCGACACGCGGAACTTCACCCAGCCGACCTTCGGCACCCAACATTGAGACCATCGCCGGTTCACCTTCTCGACCCTGGCGTTTTTCCCCACGACCTGGAAACCCTCGGACTGTCCGCGTTTCCGGTAGGCAGGGCGCCTGTGTGAACCGTTGAAGAAGTTCCGCATAGCCTGGTCGAAGTCCCGCAACGCCTGCTGTTGGACGGTCTGCGACCCGGCGCGCAGCCAGTCGGACTCCGCCCGCGCGTCGGTCAACTGCCGGCAACGTTCCAGATGGTTCGGCGTCTTTCCCCGGTAGGGCGTCCACCACGACTGCTGTTCGACCGCAAGGTTCCACACATAGCGTGCATGCCCGCAGTGCTCATCGAGTCCAGCGACCTGTTCAGGTGCCGGATCGAGCCGGTAGCGAGACATTCTTTTATTCTATCGAAAGGATCCGCGTATGCGCTCCAGTGTGAGGCGCCGTTTCCTCCCCGGCCTGACGGCCGGGGTATCCACGGCGAAATCCCGATGACCGTCACGCAGCCGCCCCCCACCCCCGACGCGCCGTCCGCCTCGGCCGGGGCCGGGATCAGCGTCGGCTCCGACCAGGGCACGTCGCTGCTGCTCAGCGGCAGCGAGGCCGTCGCGCGGGCGTCGATCGACGCCGGCTGCCGGTTCTTCGCCGGCTACCCGATGTCCCCGTTCACGAACCTGCTGGAGAGCTTCTCGAAGCTGATGCGCGGGCCCGAGCGGGTCTGCGTCGCCGCCGAGAGCGAGATCGAGGGCGCCAACATGGCGATCGGCGCCGCCGCCACCGGCGCCCGCGCGGCGACCGGCTCCTGCGGCCAGGGCCTCGCGCTCATGCAGGAGGCGATCGCCGAGTCGGCGCTGAACGAGACGCCGCTGGTGTTCTTCAACATGGCCCGCAGCCAGCAGGACTACTTCCAGGCGACCCGCGGCGGCGGGTGGGGCGACTACCGGACGATCGCGCTGGCCCCCAAGGACGTGCACGAGGCGATCGAGCACACCCACCTGCTGTTCCACCTGGCCGACCTCTACCGGGTGCCGACCCTGTTCTACGGCGACCACTTCATCGCCCACACCGAGGTCGGCGTCACCCCGCACGTGCCGGACCTCGGGCCGCTGCCGCCGAAGGACTGGGCCCTCGACGGCCGCGCCGGCGGGTCCGGTCGCTCCAAGCTGCACTGGACGTGGAACATGGGCAAGGTCCTCGATCCCGGCCCGGGGCCGGACGCCCACTGGCGCGCCGTCGCCGCGAAGTTCGACGAGATCCGCCGGCTCGAGCGGCGATGGGAGGTCGACCATCCGAACGCGGACGTGATGGTCGTCAGCTTCGGCACCGCCGCCGGGTTCGTCGAACACGTCGCCCGGGAGCTGCGCGCCGAGGGTCTGTCGATCGGCACGTTCCGCCCGATCACCCTGTGGCCGTTTCCGGAGGAGGCGCTCGCCGAGGCGACCGAGGACAGCCGGCACGTCCTCGTCTTCGAGGTCAACGCCGGCCAGATGGTCGACGACGTGCGCCTCAGCGTCGGCGACCGCTCGAAGATCCGCTCGATCGGCGGGATCAGCGCCGACGAGTCCGGCCTGCGCTACGGCGCGTTGCTCGACGTCCCGGCGGTGCGGGCCCGCATCCTCGCCGCGACCGGTCTGGAGGCCGCCCGATGACCCGCACCGAACCGCCGGCGACCCCGGCGTCGCCCTCGACTCTGCCCTCGGCCTCGGCCTCGACTCCGACCTCGACTCCGACCTCGACCCCGCTCGTGCTCCTCGACACCGATCCGTCCCGCCCGCCGGCCGGCGCGCAGAAGGTCGCGTCCGCGAGCCCCCGACTGCTCCAGTCGACCGAGCACCACTTCTGCTCCGGCTGCGGCGAGCCGGTGGCGCTGCGGCTGCTGCTGGAGGTGCTCGACGAACTCGGCGTCGCCGACCGCGCGATCGGCGTCGTCGGCCACGGCTGCTACGGCGGGTTCGTCACGACGATGGACGTCGACATCCTCCAGTGCCTGCACGGCCGCGCGCCGTCGTGTGCCACCGGCATCCGGCGGATGCGGCCCGAGGCGGTCGTGTTCACCATCCAGGGCGACGGCGACATGATCAACGAGGGCCTGCAGGAGGTGCTGCACACGGCCGCCCGCGGCGAGAACGTCACCTGCGTCCTGCTGAACAACGGCGTGTTCGGCGACACCGGCGGGCACATGACCGCGGCCACCGTCGTCGGCCAGCGCACCAAGACCTCACTCGAGGGCCGGGACCCGGCGATCCACGGCTACCCGATCGCCGTCGCCGACATGATCGCCGGCCTGTCCGGCGTCGGCTATGTCGCCCGCGGCGCGGTGCACAGCGGTCCGGGCATCACGACGACGAAGCGGATGCTGCGCCGGGCGTTCGAGCGCCAGCTCGCCGGGGCCGGGTTCTCCCTGGTCGAGATCCTCACGATGTGCCCGACCGGCTGGTTCGTCCCGGCCGCGCAGGGCGGTACCTACAGCGAGCAGCAGCTCGCCGGTGCCTACCCGCTCGGCGAGCTGGCGGGTGGCGGTCCCGCGGGTCAGGCCACGGCGGGCGGCGGGGCGGGGGGACGGGTCGATGCTGCTGCTCGGTGAGGCGCTCGCCGCCGCCGCGGCCGATCGCGGATCCCACCCGGCGGTGACCCAGGGCTCGGCGTGCCTGCGCTTCGACGAGCTCGACGAGCGGGCCAACCGGACGGCGAACGCGCTCGCCGGTCTCGGGGTGGGACACGGTGACGTGCTCGCCGTCTGGGCGCCGACCAGCCTGCGACTGGTCGAGCTGTTCGCCGGCGCCGCCCGTCTTGGCGCCGTGTTCGCCCCGCTCAGCCCCGCGCTGTCCGCCGCCGAGGCCGGCCCGATCCTCGACTATCTGGCCCCCGGCTCGTCGTCGCCGACGCCGAGCGGCTGGCGCGCCTCGACGCCGTCGACGACCTGCCCCGGGCGCTGATGGACTCCGCCGCGCACGGCGGCAGCGGCGGGTCGGGTGGTACCAGCGGGTCGGGTGGTACCGGCCGGTCGGCGGCGGGTGGCGCGGCGGCGTGCGGCGCGGCGGCGTGCGGCGCGGCGGATCTCGACGCGCGCACGGCGGCGGCGTCGCCGCGGCCGCCGGACACCGGCCCGCTCGCCGAGACCGATCCGCACGCCATCTTCCTCACCAGCGGCAGCACCGGCCGGCCCAAGGGCGTCGTGCTCTCGCACCGCACGAGCTGGCTGCGCGGCTTCCCGGGCGCGGGCACCCGCGCGGGGCTCGGCGCGGCGTCGGGCGGCCCGGCCGGTACGGACACCGTGGCCGGTGTCGGCGCCGTCTGCATGTTCCCGCTGTTCCACTGGGCCGGCTGGCAGTGGATCATCTCGGGCTGGCTCAACCGGGAGCCCGTGCACCTGTGCTCGGCCGACCCGGGCGAGCTGCTCGCGGCCGTGGAGCGCCACCGCGCCGCCGAGCTGTACTGCATCCCGGCGGTGTGGCGCCGGGTGCTGGGCCTGCCCGCCGGCGCCGCGGACGTGCGCTCCCTGCGGGTCGTCTCGACCGGCACCTCCGCCGCCCCGGCCGACCTGCTCGCCGAGCTCGTCGACAGGTTCCCCGGCACCGAGCTGTCGGTGCGCTACGGCTCGACGGAGGCCGGCGGCGTCGCGGCGCTCGTCGGGCCGCAGGTGCTGACCAGGCCCGGCTCGGTCGGCCGGGCGATGCCCGGCTACCGGCTGCGCCTCGACGCCGACGGCGAGCTGCTCGTCGGCGGGCCGATGCTGACCAGCGGCTACCACCGGCTACCCGACCAGACGGCCGAGGTCCTCGACGACGGCTGGTACCGCTCCGGCGACCTCGCCGAACGCGACGACGACGGCTTCTGGTCCATCGTCGGGCGCAAGAAGGAGGTCATCCGCAGCGGCGGCGAGACGATCGCGCCGCGCGAGATCGAACCGCTGCTCGCGACCTACCCCGGGGTGCGCGAGGCCGCCGTGGTCGGCCTGCCCGACCCGCTGTGGGGCGAGCAGGTGTGCGCGGTGCTGGTCATGTGCGACGACCTGCCGGCCCCGTCGGTGCGCGACCTCGCGCTGCACCTGGAACCGGTGCTCGCGTCGTTCAAGTGGCCGCGCCGGGTGGTGACCGCGGGCCGGCTGCCCCGCACGTCCGCCACCGGCCAGGTGCAGCGGGCGCTGCTGGCCAACCAGATCGCCTCCGCCTGACCCGGTCCCCGTCACGTGACGTCCCGCCGCGCGTCGGCTGGTGAGCGCCGCCACGCCCGGTCGCGACGGGCCGCCGGACCTTGTGCACCATTGACATCTATGTCGCAACATGGAGAACCTAGTTAACGAATATAGTGCGATCGCCGTATGTGACCGCATCCTCACTCTAGGCGAAGGTGTTGGGCGTGTACAAGCTTTTCAGCGTGGATGACCACATCATCGAGCCGCCGGGTGTCTGGGTGGACCGGGTACCGCAGGCGTACAGGGAGCGGGTGCCCCACGTCGTCGAGGCCGACGGCCGGCAGTCGTGGGTGTGGGAGGGCGGCCGCGAGATGACCATGGGTCTCAACGCCGTCGCCGGCAAGCCGCGTGAGCAGTGGGGGGCCGAGCCCGCCCGCTTCGAGGACATGATCCCCGGCTGTTACGACCCCGTGGAGCGCAGGAAGGACTTCCTGTCCAACGGGATCTTCGCGTCCGTCGCGTTCCCGACCCTGCCGGGCTTCGCCGGGCGCAAGTTCGGCACCTTCGAGGACAAGGACCTCGCGCTCCTGTGCGTGCGGGCCTGGAACGACTTCATCCTCGACGAGTGGTGCCCGGCGGCCCCCGAGATGTACGTGCCGATGACCATCGCGCCCGTCTGGGACGCCGAGCTCGCCGCCGCCGAGGTCGTCCGCTGCGTGGAGAAGGGCAGCCGGGCCCTGTGCTGGATGGAGGACCCGGCCAACATCGGGCACCCGGGTTACCACTCCGGCTACTGGGACCCGCTGTTCGCGACCTGCCAGGAAGCGGACATCCCGGTGTGCATGCACATCGGCGGCGCGCTGCCGGTGGTCTCGCTGGACAACGTGATCCCCATGGTGGAGATCGCGGCGGCGTTCACCAGCGCGGCCCGCTCGGCGACGAACATGATGGTCAGTCCTATCCCGCGGAAGTTCCCGAACATCAAGCTCGTCTGGTCCGAGGGCGGCATCGGCTGGATCACGGCGGCGCTGGAGCGGGCCGACCGGCAGTGGGACCGCCACCAGTACTGGACCCACATCCCCGACGCCGACGTGCTGCCAAGCCAGGTCGCGCGGCGCAACATGTGGTTCTGCATGATCGAGGAGCCGGTCGGGCTGAAGTACCGGCACGACTTCGCCGTCGACCGCATCCTCTGCGAGTCCGACTACCCGCACTCGGACACGCCGTACCCGAACACCCAGGCCGCGTTCAAGGAGCTCTTCGCGGGAGTGCCGGCCGACGAGGTCGAGCTCATGACGCACCGCAACGCCGAGGAACTGTTCAAGTTCCCGATGACCGTTCCGGCCGGCGTGGGGAACGCGTAGCTGTGGGTGCGTACCGGGTGCAACACTCTTCAACACGCCTGAAATGATGCGTACGGAGCATTTCGCCGTCCGTGGCATCCCCGGGGGCACGGACGGCGAACGGCCGAACGTGACCACCGCCATCCGCTGCCACCACACCGGCGAACGCGCGGGCGCCGGACTGGCGCCGCCGCCAGCCGTGGGCGCCCACCGCGAGGAGATCCCGCATGACTGGCTCGACTGACCCCGCCAACCCCCGCCCCCTGCCCACGACCGTCGAGGGCCTGACCGCCGAGTGGCTCACCGCCGCCCTGCGCACCACCCGTCCCGGCGTGACCGTCGCCAGCGTCGAGCAGGTCGAGGTCATCTGGGGCACCGCCACCAAGGTGCTGGTCGCCCTGCGTTACGAGGGCGACGCCGCGGGCCTGCCGGAACGGATCTGGGTCAAGGGCGGGTTCGCCGAGCACAGCGAGCTCGTCGGCCTGCTCGGCGTCTACACCGGCGAGGTCCGCTTCTTCGACGTCGTCGCCCCGCTCTACCCGCTGCGCCGGCCGGAGCACTTCTTCGCCCTCGACCAGGAGGGCTCGGGCCAGGGAATCGTGGCGCTGGAGGACCTGCGCGCCAAGGACGTCACCTTCGGCCGGGCCACGACGCCGTTCACGGTCGAGCAGGTGGCCTCGGGTCTGGAGGTGCTCGCCGCGCTGCACGGCCAGTCCTGGGGCCGGCACACCCCGGGCCAGGACGGCGTGCCGGCGATCATGGGGGCGGCCACCGACCTGATCTGGCAGCAGTGGTTCGCCGCACTGCCCGACCTGTTCGCCTCTCCCCGCGCCTTCGCGGCACCGGTCGCGACGCACGGTTCCGAGCGGCTGCAGGCCACGGTGAACGCCTACCGGGACTTCGTGCACCGCGAGGCGACCTGCCTCGTGCACGGCGACGCGCACGTCGGCAACACCTACCTGCAGGCGGACGGCCACGTCGGCTTCCTCGACTGGCAGGTCATCGGCGTCGGGCACTGGGCGCACGACGTGAACTACTTCCTGATCTCCGCGCTCGACCTGCCGGTGCGCCGCGAGCACGAGCGCGACCTGCTCGCGCACTACCTCAAGTCCCTCGCCGAGCACGGTGTCGCCGCCCCCGGCATCGACGACGCGTGGGAGGACCACCGCAAGGCCACCGTCTACGGCTACCTGGCCTGGCTGTGCAACCCGGTCGAGTGGCAGCCGGATGACATCAACACCGCCACCTTCGCGCGCTTCGGCGCGGCGATGGTCGACCACGACACGTTTGGAGCGCTGGGCCAGTGACGACCAGGGTGCCGTTACCCACGCAGGCGACGCCCACCGCGACGGGCTCCGCGGGCACCTGCGCGGTGGAGCCGTTCACCGTCGCGGTGTCCCAGGCCGACCTGGACGACCTGCGGGACCGGCTCGCCCGGACCCGCTGGGCCGACGAGCTGCCCGGCGCCGGCTGGGACTACGGCACCCCCGTCAGCTACCTGCGCGAGCTGTGCGCGTACTGGGCGGACGGCTTCGACTGGCCGGCCGCCCAGACCCGCCTCAACTCCTGGCCGCAGGCCGTCGCCACCGTCGACGGCCTGCGCGTCCACTTCCTGCACGTCCGCTCGCCCGAGCCGGACGCGCTGCCGATGATCCTCACCCACGGCTGGCCCGGCTCGGTCGCGGAGTTCCTCGACGTGATCGGCCCGCTCACCGACCCGCGGGCGCACGGTGGCGACCCGGCGGACGCCTTCCACCTCGTCGTCCCGTCCCTGCCCGGCTTCGGCTTCTCCGGGCCGACGACGCGCCGCGGCGTCCACGGCCGGGTGATCGCGGACGCGTTCGGGCGCATCATGGCGACGCTCGGCTACGACCGCTACGTCGCCCAGGGCGGTGACATCGGCGCGCTGATCTCGGCGCTGCTCGCCGAGCGCGACCCGGCCGCCGTCCCCGCCTTCCACCTGAACCTGCTCCCCGTGGGCCCGGCCGACCCGACGAACCCGTTCGCCGGGCTCGACGGCGAGGACCTCGCCCTCGCCCAGCGCACGTTCGGCTTCCTCGCCCACGACGCCGGCTACTGGCGCATCCAGGAGACCCGCCCGCAGACCGTCACGACCGGTCTTCTCGACTCCCCGGCGGCGCAGGCCGCGTGGATCGTGGAGAAGTTCCGTGCCTGGACCGACTGCGACGGGGACGTGGAGTCGGCCTTCACCCGCGACCAGCTGCTCACCAACATCTCGGTCTACTGGTTCACCGCCACCGCGAACTCCTCCGCGCGGTTCTACTACGAGAACAACGGCCCCGGCCGGGCCCAGGAGCTGCCCCGCACCGACGTGCCCTGTGGGTACGCCGAGTTTCCCGGCGAGCATTTCCGGATGCCCCGCGCGTACGCCGAGGGCCGACTCAACGTCGTGTCGTGGCAGCCGATGGCACGCGGCGGGCATTTCGCCGCCCTGCAGGTGCCCGACCTGTACGTCGACGAGATCCGCCGCTTCTTCCGCGACTACCGCTAGTCCCGCTGACTCCGCACCCCGGGAGGCACCCGATGGACACCTCGGCGAGCGCACCGACGATCGCGTTCGATCACCATGACCCGGTCTTCGCCCGGGATCCCTATGAGTTCTACGCCAGCGTCCGGGAGCGGCCGGTGTTCTGGAGCCCGTTGCACGGCGGCTTCTGGCTGGTCACCGGATACGACGAGGTGCGCCAGGTCGCCATCGACGACGCCACCTTCCTGTCCGGGCACGTCGAGCCCGGGGTGGGCGGGGTGTCGATCCCGACGCTCTCGCCGGTGCCGTCCGTACCGATCGAGGTCGACAACCCCGACGCCGAGCGGCTGCGCAAGGTCCTGCTCGCCGATCTCGCCCCCCGCGCGGTCGAGCGGCGCGCGCCGGCCATCCGGGAGATGGTCACGCGGGCCATCGACGGCTTCGTCGAGTCCGGCCGGTGTGACCTGATGAACGACCTGGCCAAGCCGGTCCCCGCCCAGATGATCATGCACTGGCTGGGGCTGGACGACACGCGCTGGGCCGAGTTCGTCGACACGGTGCACCAGATGCTGCACTCGGCGGGTGACCTCGAGCGCGTCCTGCCCGCGGTGACCCGGATCAGCGAGTGGATCACCGAGGCGATGGCCGAGCGCCGCACCGACGGCTTCCGCGACGACCTGATCAGCAAGCTCATGCAGTCACTGTCCGACGACGAGGCCGCCTCCTACACGTTCACCCTCATCGTCGCCGGGCTCGACACCACGTCGGCCGCGATCGGCAACGCGCTCGTGCAGATCGACCGCCGGCCCGAGCTGCGCGCCCGGCTGCTCGCCGAGCCGGCCGTGCTGCCGTTCGCGGTCGAGGAGTTCCTGCGCTACGACGCGCCCCTGCAGCTGCTCGCCCGCACCGCCGCCCGCGACGTCGAGGTGGGCGGGGTGCGCATCGCGAAGGGGGACCGGCTGCTGGTGGGCTGGGCGGCGGCCAATCGCGACCCGGACGTCTTCCCCGACCCCTCGGCGATCGACGCGGACCGCGGCAGCAACCGCCACCTGGCCTTCGGGGTGGGCCTGCACCGCTGCCTCGGGTCGAACGTCGCCCGCTCGACCATGCGGATCGTCCTGGAGGAGCTGCTGCGCCGACTGCCCGACTTCCAGCTCGTCGGCGAGGTGGAGCGCTATCCGGACGCGGCCCTGATCTACTCCCCGCTGGCGCTGCCCGCGACCTTCACCGCCGGTTCTCCGAGCGCGCCCGCCACCCCGGTGGCCGCTGGCTGAGCTCCGGTGGGGGCCGGGGCGGGCAGGGGCGGTCTCACAGGCCCACCC
>NZ_FZMO01000143.1 GCF_900197875.1 Frankia canadensis
ACCCGGTGGTGGTGCAGGCGCTCACCCTGCTGTCCCGGCTGGCGCGCAGCCGTACCAGCGTGTGGGCCGCCTGCCGGGCCAGCAGGGTGAGCGCCTGCACCACCACCGGGTCGAGCTCGCCGCGCCGGTCCTCCCACCGGGCGGCGATCACCCCGAGCAGCCCGCCCTCGCCGGGCAGCGGCACAAGGAACACCGAGCCCAGCCGGTACCGCTCGACGAAGGCGTGGATGATCAGCGGTGACGACGCCGCGTCCGCTACGAACAGCGGACCCTGGGTGCGCAGCGCCTCCGCGAGCAGGCGGCTGTCGCGTTCGAGTTCCTCGCCGACGCTGGCGACCGGCGTCACGCCGGGCCCCACGCTCTGTCCGGCCACCCGGTAGATCGTCGATCCCGGCATCTCGGCCAGCATGAGCGCGACCTCGCTCGCCCCCAGCAGCGCCTCGGCGACGTTCGCCGTGATCGTCGCCGCCCGCTCCAGGTCCCGCGCGAACAGGAGCCGGTCGAGGTCGGCGAGTGCTCCCGACAGCAGGGCGAACACGGCCGCCTCGCGGCGGGCGTCGAGCAGCGAGATCACCTGGCGGGCGAGGTTGGTGAGGATCGCCCGGTGGCCCGTGCTCAGCCGGCGCGGCGCCGTGTCGACCACCGTGAGCGCGCCGAGGACATGCCCGGCGGGGGCGACGATCGGCGCGCCGGCGGCGAACCGGATCCGGTCGCCCGCGTCGTGGCATCGGGGTGGGGAGGCGAGATCCTGGATCTCGATGAAGGCGCCCTGGGCCATCACCCGAGCGCCGATGCCGCACTGCCGTGCCAGCTGCGACGCGCCGGTTCTCGCATGGATCCTGGTCCATTCCCGCGCCGCGTCGACGAAGACGATCGTGGCCGAGGCACAGCCGGTCGCGCGGGCGGCGATCGCCGCCAGGTCGTCGAACGCGGACTCGGGCATCGTATGCAGGAGGTGGTAGTCGCGCAGGACCGCCAGGCGCTCGGCGTCGGCACGGGCAGCGGCGGCGGGGCGGGAGCCGGCGCCCGTCCCCTGATCGTGCGGCCGCCGGGTGGTGCTGACCGACGTCCACGCGCCGCCCGGTGGGACCCGAGCCGGCGCCGCGGGCGGAGGTCCCTCCGTGTCCCGCGGGCCGGACGGCTCGGCGACGCCCGCCATCAGCCAGGGTCGCAGGGGCGCGCCGGGCGGCGGTGGGAGAACCGACGCGAACGCCCGGACGGGGACAGGCGGGCGCTCCGGGGTCGCCGCCCGCTCCGTGGGCACCGACGGCTGGGTGCCGAGGGCGGGCGGCGGCCCGGCGTCGGTGGTCGGCCCGCTGGCCGCGCGCGGCGCCGACCGGGCACGCAGCAGCGCTGTCAGCTGCGCCGCCGGCAGCGGCACCGAGATCGCCTCGCCCTGGAGCAGGTCGCAGCCCAGGTCGATCATCATCGAGAGGGTCCGCTCGTCCTCGATGCCCTCGCCGACCACCCGAAGGCCAAGCCGGTGACCCAGGTCGACGACCGACCGCACGATCGCGGCGTCCGGGAGGCTGCCGCTGGCGTCGGTCACGAAACCCCGGTCGATCTTGACCTCGTTGAACGGCAGGGTCTTGAGGATCTCCATCGAGCTGTAGCCGGTGCCGAAGTCGTCCAGGGACAACCCGACCCCTTCCGCGCAGAGCTGGCGCAGCATCGTCGCCGCCCGCGCGGGCTGGGTGACCAGCGCGCTCTCGGTGATCTCGAGGGTGAGCGCCTTGCTGCTCAGCCCGTGGGCGCCGAGCGCCCCGCCGACCACCCGGGGCAGGTCGTCGAGGACCAGCATCCGGGGGGAGAGGTTGACGGACACCGGCAGATGCAGGCCGGCCTCGGTCCAGTCCGCGCTCTGCCGCAACGCCTCGTCGAGGACCCAGCGGGTCAGGTCGGCGATCAGCGACGAACGCTCGACGACCGGCAGGAAGTCGCCGGGCGCGAGCAGCCCCCGCGTCGGATGATGCCAGCGCAGCAACGCCTCCACCCCGACGATCGTGCCGGAGCGGGCGGACTGCAGCGGCTGGTAGTAGAGGACGAGCTCGTCGCGGCTGATCGCCGAGCGCAGCTGCGCGTACAGGGCGATCTCCTCGGGTCGGATCCCGGCGATGCCCGGATCCCACAGGCCGACGCTCTCCCCGGCCTGCCTGGCACGCAGCAACGCCGAGTCCGCGCAGGTCAGCAGCCGGGCCATCGAGGTGCCGTCCCGGGGTGCGACCGCGATGCCGACGGAGGCGTCCACGGCCACCTCGACGCCGCACACCTCGAAGGGCCCCTGGATCTGGCGCAGGACCCGCCGGCCGAACACCCGGCTGCGTGTCGTCTCCGCGGCCGTGGGCGGCGGTGTCCGCGCTCCCGGCCGGATGGTTCCCGCCGCCGGGGCCGACATCCCGCGGAAGATCATGGCGAACTCGTCCCCCCCGACCCGGCCTACGAAGGCGGGCGGCGGGTTGAGACCCTTCAGCGTCCGTGCGATGACCCGCAGGAGCGTGTCCCCGCCCACATGGCCCAACGCGTCGTTGATCTCGTGGAACCGGTTGATGTCGACGAGGACGAGGACGGCCTCACGCCCGGCGGTCCGGATCTCCTGGACGGCGCGTTCGCCCCGTTCCAGCGTGCCGGCCCGGTTGGGCAGCCTGGTCAGCGTGTCCGTCTCCCGCTGCATCAGATCGGCACGGAACAGACCCTTCACGATCAGCGCCGCGGCACTCACGCACAACGCCACCGAGGTCACCAGCGCGGCTGGTAGGCCGCCGGGGGCATCACCGATGGCCGCCCCTGCGACCAGCATGGCGATGGCGACCGTCATCGTGGCGGTGGCCAGCGGGACGCGTATCAGGGCGACGTACGCGGCAAGCGGCGGGAACCAGATCAGGTACGTCGCGGCGGCGGGAAGCGACGTGGACTCGGCGACGCTGATCCCCAGCATGGCGGCGAACGACGCGACGGCGAGCGGGGCCGGCCACCGGGCGCGGGGACGCACCGTGATCCCCACGGCGAGGTTGGCCAGAGCCACCGTGAGCCCCAGCCCGACGTACCAGGTCCGATATCCGGGAGAGCCGGGCAGCAGCAGTCCCGCCAGGAACAGCACCGCGGCACCGAGCGGCGCGACGACCAGGAACCGCCTTCGGTCGGCGTGCGCACGGTCTCTGTACACGAGCCGCTTACCTCCCCCGCCGATCCGCCGGCCCCGAGATCCGGCGAGGATCCGCGCCGCCGGGTCCGTCCGGGCAGGCACCCGACCGGGCCCATGCCCGCCGCGGCCACCGCGCCCAGGCGGGTGCCTGGCCGTCGGTCGTCCACCAGCCGTCGCGTCGCCGCGCCGGCGGCTGATGGGGCCTTCCCCCGTCCCGGGGAGAACAGCGATCCGGCCGGCGGCCAACCGACGGTGGGTTCTTCTCTCCTCGCGAGGCCGGCGGGTTCCGCACCGGCCTGCCTTCTTTCAACATAGCCGGTTGACGGGCCGGCCTAACATCCGCGTCAGGCCGCCAACCCACTGCGGTGGCATAATGTCCCAACATTTGCCTCCCGCCGCCGGAAAGGTTTTCCGAAAGGCCGGCAAAACGTCCGAACATACCGCGGCCGGCGGCGGGCGCGGGGGTCAGTGGGCGGCGTCGTCCCAGGTCCGGCCGGAGCCGACGCTGACCTCCAGCGGCACGGACATGGTGTAGGCGGAGGTCATCTCGGCGCGGACGAGCCGCTCGACGTCCTCGTGCTCGCCCGGCGCGATCTCCAGGACGAGCTCGTCGTGCACCTGGAGCAGCAGGCGGGAGTGGTAGCCGCCGGCACGCAGCGCCCGGTCGACGCCCAGCATGGCGATCTTGATGATGTCGGCGGCCGAGCCCTGGATCGGCGCGTTGAGGGCCATGCGCTCGGCCATCTGCCGGCGCTGGGCGTTGTCGCTGGTCAGGTCGGGCAGGTAGCGGCGGCGGCCGAGCATCGTCTCGGTGTAACCGTCGCCGCGGGCCCGGTCGACGACACCACGCAGGAAATCGCGCACCCCACCGAACCGGGCGAAGTACGCGTCCATGTGCTCACGCGCCTCGTCGGGGGCGATACCGAGCTGGGAGGCGAGCCCGAAGGCGGACAGCCCGTACGCCAGGCCGTAGGACATCGCCTTGATCCGCCGGCGCAGCTCCGGGTCGACCTCGCTGACCGGCAGGCCGAACGCCTCGGCGGCGACGAAGGTGTGCAGGTCCTCCCCCGAGCCGAAGGCCTCGATCAGTCCCTCGTCACCGGACAGGTGGGCCATGATCCGCATCTCGATCTGCGAGTAGTCCGCGGTGAGCAGCGACTCGTGGCCGGCGCCGACGACGAACGCGCGGCGGATCTGGCGGCCCTCGGCGGTGCGGATCGGGATGTTCTGCAGGTTCGGGTCGGTGGACGACAGCCGGCCGGTGGCGGCGATCGTCTGGTTGAACGTGGTGTGGATGCGACCGGCGTCGTCGATCATCGGCAGCAGCGAGTCGACGACGGTCTTGAGCCGGGCGACGTCGCGGTGGCGCAGCAGCACGGGCAGCAGCGGATGGTCGGACTGGACGGCCAGCCATGCCAGCGCGTCGGCGTCCGTGGTGTAGCCGGTCTTGATCTTCTTGGTCTTGGGCAGGGCCAGCTCGTCGAACAGGATCTGCTGGAGCTGCTTGGGTGAGCCGAGGTTGAACGCCCGCCCGACGATCTCGTGCGCCTGGGCGGCGACGGCGGACACCTCGGCGCCGTAGCTCTTCTGCAGGTCGGCGAGGTGTTCCTGGTCGGCGGCGATGCCGGCGCGCTCCATGCCGGCGAGGACGGTGACGAGCGGGAGCTCGATGTCGCGCAGCAGGCCGGCCGCCGAGCGGCGTTCGAGGTCGGCGTCGAGTTCGTCGGCGAGCTCCCGGCAGGCCAGCGCGCGCACCGCGTCGGCCTGCGACTCCTCCTCCTCGCCGGTGCCGTCGAGGGTGAGCTGGCCGTTGCTGGCGGGCTCACTGGCCAGGTCGCGGTGCAGGTAGCGGGCGACGAGGTCGCCGAGGTCGAACGAGCGCTGGCCGGGCAGGGCCAGGTAGGCGGCGAGCGCGGTGTCGCTGGTGACACCGGCGAGGGTCAGGCCGAGCTCGGCGAGCGCGAGCATCGGGCCCTTGACGTCGTGGCCCGCCTTGGGCTGGGCGGGGTCCGCGAGCCAGCCGCCGAGGGCGTCGAGGTCGGCGGGGGTGAGCCTGGTCGGGTCGACCCAGGCGGCGGCGCCGTCCGCCGCCGCGAGCGCCAGGCCCGACAGCACGCCGGTACCCCGGCCCCAGCTGCCGCGGGCGTGCAGGCCGACCCGCTGCCCGCCGCGGGCGTGCTCGGCGAGCCAGCCGGCCACCTCGTCCGGGCCGAGGGTGGACAACGAGACCTCGAAGCCCTCCTCGACCGGCGGCGGGGCCGTGGCCAGCGCCGCGTAGAGCCGCTCCCGCAGCACCCGGAACTGCAGCGTGTCGAACAGCTGGTGGACGCTCTCCCGGTCCCATGGGCGCAGCCGCAGCTCGTCCGGCGTGACGGGCAGCGGCACGTCGCGGGCCAGCTCGGTCAGCGACCGGTTGCGGATCACCGAGGACAGGTGGGCCCGCAGCGACGCGCCCGTCTTCCCGCCGATCTCGTCGGCCCGGTCGACCAGATCGGCGAGCGAGCCGAACTGCTGGATCCACTTGGTGGCCGTCTTCTCCCCCACGCCGGGCACGGAGGGCAGGTTGTCGGACGGGTCGCCGCGCAGCGCGGCGAAGTCGGGGTACTGCGCCGGGGACAGGCCGTACTTCGCGTGGACCTCGTCGGGGGTGAACCGGGTCATGTCGGAGATGCCCTTGCGGGTCATCAGCACCGTCACCCGGTCGCCGACGAGCTGCAGCGCGTCCCGGTCACCGGTGACGACCAGGACGTCCATGCCGGCGGCGGAACCGGCGGTGGCCAGCGTGGCGATCACATCGTCGGCCTCGAAGCCCGGGGCGCTCACCCCGGGCACCGCGAGCGCGTCGCAGACCTGGTGGATGAGGCTGACCTGCCCGACGAAGTCGGCCGGCGTCTCGGCCCGGCCGGCCTTGTACTCGGCGTACTGGTTGTGCCGGAAGGTCGGCGTCGGCAGGTCCCAGGCGACCGCGACGTGCGTCGGCCGCTCGTCGCGCAGCACGTTGATCAGCATCGAGGTGAAGCCGTACACGGCGTTCGTCGGCTGGCCGGTGGTGGTCGAGAAGTTCTCCACCGGCAGCGCGTAGAAGGCGCGGTAGGCCAGCGAGTGCCCGTCGAGCAGCAGCAGCCGCGGCGTGGCGGCGGCCGCCCCGGCGGGCTGCGGCCTCGTGGCCGCGGCGGGCCTGGCGGCGGCGCGCGAGCGGGTGGCGGGCGGCTTGCCGGCGGGAGTGTTCGGCGTGGTGACGGGCACGCGGCGAGTTTAGGCCGTGCGTCCGACAGTTTCGTGGGCCGTGGGCGGTCTGTCGCGGGCGGTGCCCGATTAGTCTGCTCGTCATGCCTGCCGATGCCACACCGGCTGCCACACCGGCTGCCACACCGACCACCGGGCCGACGGACACGCCGGACGCCGCCGCGCCGGGGCCCGGCGCCGGCCACCCGCCCGCGCGGGCGCTCGTCGCCGAGCTCAACGAGCTGCGCGGCGAGCTCGAGCGGCGGATGGGCGTCCTGCTCGTCGAGGCGGACGCCGCCCGGGTCGTCGCCACGATGCCGGTCGAGGGCAACCGGCAGCCGTTCGGCCTGCTGCACGGCGGCGCCTCGGTGGTGCTCGCCGAGACGGCCGGGTCGATCGCCGCCGTGATCGGCGCCCCCGCCGGGTCGGTCGCGGTGGGGATCGAGGTGAACGCGACCCATCACCGCTCGCTGACCTCGGGAACCGTCACCGCCGTCGCGACCCGGGTACACGGTGGGCGCACCCTGGCCACCTACGACATCCGCATCACGGACGAGCAGGATCGCCCGGTCTGCACCGCCCGGATCACCTGCATGGTCCGCGCCGCCCGCCCCGGCGAACCCACGGAACGTCCGGACCAGAGCTAAATGCCACGGCAGGACCAATCCGCATACGCATCATAAACGGCACACCGATTCCGGCCCCTCCGCGAAAGTCCGGCCAGCCGGGTACCCCCGTCCGCCCCGGCAGGTATATCCGAACGGACACACCGGACTCCGCGCGCTACATTGACCTGATGCGGCGGTGGGCTTAACGTCATCGCCGGTGGCACCCGGGACGGGCGAGTAGACAACGCTCGGGCGCGGGGAAGGTCCGAACGGCACCAAAGTCGATCCCGGGTGCCTCATCTCCTCCCTCGGCCTGGGCGCGCGCGTGCGCGCCCAGGCCGAGGGAGCTGGTCAGGGCCTGACGAGCGCGTCGATCGGGCCGCGCAGGACCCGGTGACCACCACGCACCTCGTACAGGTAGACAGCGGTGCTGTCGACGTCGCCGCCCCGGCGGAAGCGGATCCGCTTGGTCACGCCGGGCAGGTCCACCGAGCCGAAGCCCGCCGCGACCGCCCGGCGGGTCGCGCCCGTGCCGAGCCGGCGCAGCACGTCGATGATGGCGTTCGCCGCGTCGTACGCCTCGGCGGAGTAGGTGCCGGGCCGGATGCCGCTGTTGACCGAGCGGTACTCGGCGGCGAAACCGGTCGCCGCGGGGTCGCTGCCCGCGTCCCGGCAGGCGCAGGTCAGCAGGATCCCCTCGGCGTTGCCGATGCCGGCCTGGCGGATGAGCTGGTCGTCGTTCGCCCCGTCACCGCTGACGATCCTGCCGGTGTAGCCCTTGCTGCGCAGCGCCCGGGCGAGCGGGGCGAGCTCCGAGTAGTACCCCGAATAGTAGAGCGCGTCCGGATGCGCGGCGATGATCTTCGCTGCCTGGGCGGTGTAGTCCCTCGCCGGGCTGAGGTCGTCGTGGATGACCGTGACCCCGTGATCGTCCAGAGCGCCCTCCAGCGCACCGGACAGACCGGTGCCGTACTCACTGCGGTCGTCCAGCGAGTACACCCTGTCCGCGTGCAGCGCCTTGGCCAGGTACTCGGCGGCGGCGGCGCCCTGGACGGTGTCGGGTGCCATCAGCCGGTAGAACGTGGTGAAGCCCTGGTCGGTCAGCGTCGGACTGGTCGCCGACGGGCTGACCGAGAGCAGGCCTGCCCGGCTGTAGAGCGGCTCGCTCGTCCTGGTCGCCCCGGAGAACACCGGTCCGACGACGCCGATCACGCTCGGGTTGTCGATGAGCTTCTGGGCGGCGGCCGGGCCCTGCGCCGGCTGGCCCTGGTCATCCGAGGCGATGATCCGCAGCCGGAACGGCAGGGTGGCCCGCCGGTTCGCCAGGTCGACCGCCGTCAGCAGCCCGTCATAGGCGTTGATGCCCAGCTGCTGGTCGTCGCCGGACAGCGGCCCCTGGAAGCCGATGGCGAACTCCTTGCGGCCGTCGTCACCCGCCTTGCCGCCACACCCCGCGATCGCGGTGGCGACCAACACCCCCGCGATCCCCCACACCCCGAAACGCCGCCCGGGAACGCCCATCACACGTCCTTCCGCGGCGGCACGCCGCCGGTGCCGGCAGCCGGAACACCGAAGATCGTCACCACCATCGTCGCAATCCTAGGTAAGCGATCAACAACCTGTCGTGACGAAATCTAGGCCAGGCGAGGCTGCGGCGATGGCTTCAGGTAGTCGTGTCGTAGCTTTCCGCGGTTCCTGGTGGCGACGCGCGACCGGCGCCATTCGCGGTCATCCGCGTGGGAGCTCGGCCGGGCGCGGTCAGCCGGTGCGGGTGGCCAGCGCGACGAGACGCCCACCGAGGATGGTGTAGAGCTCGACGGAGGGCCGCCGGGTGTCGCCCCACCGGTCGAACGCGACGGAGCCGGTGACGCCGGCGAACGTGCCGCGGCCGATCGCGGCGGCGATGTCGTGGCGGGCGGCGGCGTCGACGGCCATCCGGCCGGGCAGCACGGTCGCCGCGGCACGGATGATCGCCCTGGTCGCGTCGTAGGCATAGGCGGCGACGGCCGGGATGGCCTCGGCCTGCCGCTGAGCCAGTTCCTCGGCCGCTTCATGCGCCGCCTGCCGGGTGCGCGCGCCGCCCGGGCCGTCGACGTCGTCACGGTCAGGCGGCGCGGCCACCGCGGCCCGGGCCGCGGGCATCCCGCTGCGGACCAGCCCGGCGCCATGGGCCGGCATCGCGGCCCCGATGGCTCGGGAGGGGCCCGAGGCACGCGCCGCGTCCGGACCCCGCGACGCGTCCGGAGCATGGGAGTGGAACGCGTCCGCGGAGGGGGTCATGTCCGGAGAGCGGGTGGCCGGGGCGGTGGCGCCCTCGTCGTCGGCGGGGCCGCCGTAGCGGGCCGAGTAGGCCGCGACGAACGCGCCGGCGGCGGGCAGGCGGGTCGCCGGCGTCAGCAGGCTGGTGATGAGGTCACCGTCGGCGGCGGTGCGCGTCTCGTCGGTGTAGCGCGGCTCCAGCAACGCGTCCGAGCCCAGGATCTGGATGGACGCGCCGGAGTCGGCGAGGCGGGAGCGCAGCTTGCCGGCGAAGGAGGCGCCGGTGGAGACGTAGACGAGGTCGGGTGCCTCGCCGTCGAGCGCGGCGACGATCTCGTCGAGGTCGCCGCTGTCACCGCCGTCACCATGCTCGGGGTACAGGGAGGTCACCGACGCGCCGAGCGCGGCGGCGTGCACGGCGAACCGGTCACCGAGGGTCGTGCCGTAGCGCGGCTCGCCGTCGACCACGGTGATGCGGTGACGGTTGAGGGTGTGCACGGCATAGTCGGCGGCGACCTGTGCCTGCAGCTCGTCGGTGCCGCTGAGGCGGAAGTAGGTCGGGTAGGGGCGGGTGCGGGGG
>NZ_FZMO01000051.1 GCF_900197875.1 Frankia canadensis
GGCGACGAGACCGCGAAGAGAGGACAACGAGCCGGCCATCTCGGCGGTGAGCACCTCGAATCCACGGTCGGTCAGCGCCGACTGGGCGACGCGCAGCGGCCAGCTCGGGTGCGATCCCAGGATTTCGGTGGCATAACCGCTGCTGCGTTTCCGCAGAGCGAGCAGAACAAGGCGGCGCACGGACACCTCCGGTTCGGGAGTGGACTCGATGCGGAGTAACGCAGAGTCACTATCGTCATCCAATGTGGCCGTGTCTGTCCTCGCCGGTGTCCCCAAAATAGTTGACGCCGCACGCAGGCAAGTTCACCGTTCGTTTACCAACCGTAGGGTGCACGTAAAGATCACATCGTTACTCTCAGCACCCGACGCACCGATAGAGGAGACTCGTGGATCCGTTCTGCTCGTCGCCACTGAAAGTCGGAGTCATAGGTGACCGCCCGCTGTTCCGGTGGGCCGTGCAACAATTGCTCGTCCGGGAGTCTGACATCGCGACCGCAGTTATCGGCGAGACCCCGGACGAACTGAGGAGGACAGCCTGGTCCACTGGTTCGGACAAACTCGATGTCGTCATCATCGACTTCGGATCGAACCTCGAGCTCGCCGCCGAGAGAATACGGGACGCGCGTTCCCTCGGCCGTGTGCTCGCCGTTTCCGAGTCCCTTCACCGGGATGACGCCATCGCAATCCTGAAGGCCGGGTCCGCCGGCTGTCTGGCGAGCACGGCGCCGTGCTCGAGCTTCGCGGACGCGGTGCGCGCGGTGGCCGCCGACGGTTTCTACCTGCCGGCCGGCCTCACCGACGTCGTCCTGCCCGGCGAGGTCCTGCCCGGCAAGGCCGCCCCCGGCGAGGCTGTGACCTGGGAAGTCACCGCTGACACCCCCTCTCCCGCCGCGCTGGGGGACGCCGGTCAGCCACGGCTGTCCGAACGCGAGGAGCAGGTTCTGAGCCTCATCGCCCAGGGATTCACGCACAGCCAGATCGCGACGCGTCTGGGGTTGGCCGTGACGACGGTCAACACGTACGTCAAACGCACCCGCGCGAAACTCATGCTGGGTAACAAGGCGGAACTCGTGCGGGTCGCGATGGAGCGCCGTGTCGTGTCCTACCCGTCGCCGGTGCGGCACTAGGCGACACAGGTCGCCCGTACACTCCCGATCCAGCCGCGCCCTGCCCCGCGCAGTCACCCCGTCTCAGCGGTTACCCGGCCCCGCGCAGGTGTCCTTTCCCGCGCGAACGAGCCGCCCGCATTCGCCCGCCATTCCCACGAGGCCCGCGGCGTCGCGGGGCCGAACGAGGTACGGCGCGAGGCGACGGGGACGCGGTCGCCGATGTCGTTGCGTCAGCACCAAAAAATCGTTGTACGCGCAAGGGAATCCCGGACGCACACGCAATGCCCCGTTCCCGCGCCGGCAACCACGCTCAGGTGCGATTAGCGGCGCAGCAGCGTCTGGGCGTTACCCCACAGGATCTTGTGCTGGTCCTCGTCGGACAACGAGTCGACGAGCTTGGCGAAGTCGCGGGGCTCGGCCAGCCCCTCCGCGTGCGGATAGTCGCTGCCCATGACGAACGCGTCGGCGTGCCCCACCTGGTGGACAAGGCCCACGACGTCGTCCTCCGGGTAGGGGACGACCTTGATGTGCTTGCGGAAGACCTCCGAGGGACGCTCGGTGAGCTGGCCGCCGATCCACGGGCCGTTGCGGCCCATGCCGCGGCTCTTGTCGAGCTTGGACAGGGTCAGCGGCACCCAGTCGGCACCGAACTCGGCGACCAGGCACTGCAGCTCGGGGAAGCGGCCGAAGACGTTGTCGAAGATGAGCGCGCTCAGCGTCGACGTGATCGGGTAGGTGCCGTAGGTGTTCATCCACTGCCAGGCGCTCATCCGGAAATGGATCGGCGCCGGCTCGTGGCCCCACGCGGGGGCGATGGAGCGGTTGTACCAGTGCTCGGTGATGTGGAAGGCGATGGCCGCCCCGGCCTCCTGCAACCGCGCGTAGACCGGGTCGAAATGCGGGTCACCGGGCGAGCGGCCGTCCACCGGGCCCACCGAGAACAGCACGAGCTTCGCACCGCGGCCGAGCACGCGGTCCAGCTCCTCGCCGGCCTGGTCGACGTCACGCAGGCTGATCAAAGCTGGGGACACGATCTCGCCGTCCCAGCCCCAGGTCTCCTCCGTCCACCGGTTGAAGGAATGGATGTTGGCGTAGAGGCCGTCGGTGTCGTCGACGTACTCCTCGGCGAACAACGACCAGCCGCCGGAGAACATCACCGCGCCCTGGACGTTCTGCTCGCGCATCCGGGCCAGGCGCGCCTCGCGGTCCTGGTACTCCTCGCGCATCGGTTCGAACGTGTAGGTCTCGTCCGGGTTGCCCGAGGCCATCTGCCTGAGCATCTCCTTGAGCGTGCCCGGGCGGTAGACCTCGTTGAACTCGGGCTCGAGGCAGCGGACGACCCGGTCGCCGGCGAGGATGACCTCGCGCCCGTCGGGCAGTCTCACCGGCTGGATCGCCTGGCGGGCGAACGCCGGGTCGAGATGGCGGGTGAACGCGTCGCGGACCTCGTAGTTGTGGTTGTCGCAGTCGAACAGCGGGCCGTCGTAGGTCATCGGTAGGCTCCCTCGTCCGGGGCACCGGGGGCGGTGCCGAGGATCCCGTCGAGCAGCGCCGTGAGCGCGGCGTCGAATGTCTCCTGGTCGTACGCGTGCGGTCCGGTTCCCGTGCGGGACCCGAGCCAGAGCCACTCCAGAGCCAGGAAGGCCCGATGCGCCGCCGGGTGGCTCAGGCCGGCCTCACGCAGCGCCGCGCGCACCCCATCGCGCAGCTTGGCGCCCAGCGGGGTGTCCGGGGCGTTGGCGATGACGGCGCCGGTGATCCCGGGGTTGTCGACGAGCGCCCGCTGGAGCAGCCGGATGTGGCGGGTGATCCGCTCCCGGGGCGTTCCCCGCAGCTCGGACGGCGACGGCACGGCGCCCAACACCGCCTCGACGACCGCGACCTGCAGCGCGCGCTGGCTGCTGACGTGCCAGTAGAGCGCGCCGGCGGCGACGTCGAGCTCGGCGGCGACATCACGCATCCGCACCGCCTCCAGCCCGTCGCGGGCGGCCAGGCGCAGCGCGACGGCCACGATGGCGCCGACGCTCAGCGGGTCCGCGCGCACCGGCCGCCCCGCCATCGCGACACCCCTCCCACCCGCTCCGGGCGGGCCGTCCGGCATTCCCACCCACCATCTCGAACGCCGTTCAAGTTAACACGCGACCCTCTCCCCGGCAATCAGTGCACAACGGACGGACATCGACGACGAGTCTTGCGTCACCCCACCAGCACTGTTTCAATCGATCTCAATCAATTAGACGATTTGACCCACGGGAGCTGGCGTGCGCCTGTTCATCACCGGGGGTTCCGGACTCACCGGAGCCAATCTCTGCGTCACGGCCTTACAACGAGGCCACACGGTCACGACGATGGTGCGCGATCCGGCGTCGGCGTCGTTCCTCACCGACGCCGGCTGCCGGGTCGTCACCGGCGACCTGGCGAACCTGGACGCCCTCGCCGACGGCATGACCGGCGCCGACGCCGTGATCAACTCCGCCGCGGTGATCGGCGGCACCTGGTCCACCGCCGGGCCCGACGACTACGACCGGGCCAACTACCAGGGCGTCGTCAACGTCCTCGACGTCGCCGAACGGGCCGCGTCGCACCCCCGCTGCGTCATGATCAGCACCGCGGCCATCCTCGACATGTCCCACACCATGACCGAGATCTCGCCACTGCAACCGATCGTGCACGGCCCGACGACCTACACGCCGGCGAAGCTCTCCGCCTACTACCTCACGATGCACCGGGCGTCGCGTGGCCTGCACGCCTGCACCGTCGTCCCCTCCGGCATCTACGGCCCGTCCCCGCTGGTCGACCGGGCGCTCGCGGCGACGAGCTTCAACTCCAGTCTGCTGGGCGCGCTGCGCGGCGAGTTCGACGGATACCTCGACATGCCGCTGCCGTGGGTGTTCGTCCAGGACGTCGCCGACATCGTGCTCGCCGCCGCCGAGCAGGGCCGGCCGGGGGCGCGCTACCTCGCCATCGGCAGCAGCGACGACCTGCGCAGCCTGCCCGACCTGTGCAACCAGATCAACGACCTGGCCGGCGTCGCGCACCGGGTCCGCGCCATCCGTCCGCAGGACGAACCGGAGAGGTTCGGCGCGATGACCCGGTTCAGCGAGCACACCTACGCCGACCCGCCGATCGACGCCTCGGTGACGAACAAGGAACTCGGCATCACGTCGACCCCGGTGGCCGAGGGCCTGCGCCGCACGCTCGACTGGCTGCGGGCCGCCGGACGCGTCCCAGGCTCCGGACGCGTCCCAGGCTGAGGTCTCGGACCGGCGGAGCCCGGGTACCCCCGCCGCGCCCATGAGATGCGTCACGGGCGGCACGCCGACGGCGGCGGCGACCGGCGACGGGCACCTCGGCCGCCGCGGGGCGCCCGCCGACCGCACGAAGCCGCTGCCCGGCGGGCGATTCCGCCTGCCGGGCAGCGGCTTCGCGGTGCGCGGCGGATCCCCGCGACGGGATGGGTACAACAACGGATGACGGGACGGCGCAGCCCCGGGCCGGCCCGGGAGGAGCACGATCGCTCCCCCCGGGCAGAGCCGGCCAACGACACGTAGCAGACAATCCGTACCCGATCCGTTCTGGCGACGGCAGCATCGGGTGAACGTTCGGTGGATGCCGTCAGACAGACGCGTGTGGTCCGGTCCGCCCGGGGTCGCGCGCGCATGCACAGGAAGTCGGAGGGATGGCGAGCGACCACGCGTTCAAGGCGCTGAACACGATGCACCGCCTCCTCGTGAGGATCTCCGGGGGCCGGCTCGGCTGGCGTGCCGGAGGGATGCAGGTCCTGGAGGTGAGCACCACGGGGCGGCGCAGCGGCCGTCCCCACACGCTGAAGCTGACCACGCCGCTGCGGGAGGGCTCGACGATCGTCCTCGTCGCCTCCCGCGGGGGCGACGACCGCAATCCCGACTGGTACCACAACGTCTGCGCCAACCCCGACGTGGCGGTGCGCACCCGCGGCGGCCCCTGGCAGGCCATGCGGGCCCGCCCGGCGACCGCCACGGAACGCGACGAGCTGTGGCCGCGGGTCGTCGCCGACAACCGGTGGTACCGGAACTACCAGACGAAGACCACCCGGGTGATCCCGCTGGTCCTGCTGGAGCCGAGGTGAGTCGCCCGCCGGCGGTCCGCCTCCCCCGCCGCCCCCACGACCGGTCGGGCTGGACCGTCGCCGACGTGCCGGACCTGCGGGGACGGACGGCCGTCGTCACCGGCGCCGACTCGGGCATCGGCCTGGAGATCACCCGGGTGCTCGCCGCGCGCGGCGCCACCGTCGTGCTCGCCAGCCGTGACGTCGACCGCGCCGAGCGGGTCGCCGCCGCCATCCGCGCCGCCCACACGCACGCCGACGCCCACCTGGCGACCGCGATCGGCGCCCCGCGCGGCGCGGCGACCGACCACGTCGGCGCCGACCACCAGTCCCACGGCCTGGGCGGGAGCCTCACGCCCGGCGCGGACGTGCGCGTCCAACGCCTGGACCTGGCGTCGCTGGCCTCGGTCGAGGCGGCGGCCGCGCGGATCCGCGCCGACCATCCACGCCTGGACCTGCTCGTCGCCAACGCCGGGGTGATGTCCCCGAGCACCGCGCGCACCGAGGACGGCTTCGAGCCGACGTTCGGCGTCAACCATCTCGGCCATTTCGCGCTGACCGGCCTGCTGCTCGACCGGCTGCTCGCCACCCCGGGCTCACGTGTGGTCAGCGTGAGCAGCCTCGCCCATCTGTGCGGCCGTCTGCGCGCCGACGACCTGGCCCGGCTGCCGTCACGGGCCGCGCGCCCGCCGGCCGCGGCCGACCGCCACGTCGGCTTCCTCGGGCCCACGAACGGCCCGGCGGGCGGCACCGCCGGCGCCCGGACGAACGGCCGCCCGGGCGGCTGGGCCGGTGGGACGGGCGGGACCCGTGGCGGGCCGGCGGGCGGACGGCGGGCCCGGCTGCCCTACCCGACCTCCAAGCTCGCCGCCCTGCTGTTCACCTACGAGCTGCACCGGCGGCTGGCGGCGGCCGGCGCCCCGACCCTCGCGGTGGCGGCCCACCCGGGCATCGCCCGCACGGCACTGGTGCGCACGAGGTCGCCGGTCATCCGGGCGTTCCTGTCGAACGGCGCGGCACCGCTGATGGGCTGGCTCATCCAGGGGCCGCAGGCCGGGGCGCTCGCCCCGCTGCGGGCGGCGGTCGACCCGGACGTCCGCGGCGGCGAGTACTACGGCCCGGACGGCCTGTTCGGCGGGACGGGACTGCCCGCGCCGGCCTACTCCAGCCCGAGCGCGCGCGACGCCGATCGCCAGCGTCTGCTGTGGGCGGAGTCCGAGCGGATCACCGGCGTCACCTACCGGTTCCGCACGCTCCCCCACCCGTCCTCCGCCGCCGCCGTGGTCCCGCTCGTCACGAGGTAGGGGCGCCTCCGGCCGGCGCTGCCCGGCCACGGGCGGGGCCGGCATGTCGCCGCCCCGCCCCCGGCCGGCGCGCCCCAGCCCGACCAGGCGACGCCGCGCCCTCAGCGTGCGCGGGACGTGTGGCGGCTCGGAACGCGCCCGCGCCCGCGGCCTGGCCTGGCCTGGCCTGGCCTGGCCTGGCCTGGCCTGGCCTGGCCTGGCCTGGTGAGCGTACGACCGGATTCGGTAGGCCGAATGGTCGCGCGGGACGCCCGGATGCGGGCGAAACCCAGAAACGCGACATCGCCGCATGGGGACGTGCGGACCCCGATCAAGGTCGGGTTCGCGCGTCCTGGCAGAATTGACAGATGCCGCTTCCCCGGGATTTTCGGACGTTGTTCGCGGGTGCGCCGCACACCGACATTCCTGATCAGGAGGAAATGCGGCGAGCAGGCCTTCCCGCACCGGATCGCGGCGACATCGGCCCGTCCGGTCCGCGACTTTCTTGCCACCCGACGCCAACGTTCGATTTATTGAAAACATTAGCCCGATTCGCTGGCGAGGAAGGCTGACAGATGTCGTCCGTGACTCGCCGCAGAGCGCACCGCATCCGTGGAACCGGCGGTCATTTCCCCGATCCGGCATTTCCCGCCACGCCGGCTGACTGGCCGCCGGGACGACGGATCGCCGAGGAGGTCGACCTCGACGCGTTGGCCGCCGCCGCCGTGGCCGCGCTCACCGCCGACGACGTGCTCGCGTCCCTGCGCCAGATGCCGCTGATCGTTCGCCAGGCCGTGATCGCCGGCACGCTGGGGATGCGCCGCGTCGCGGTGGTCAACCGGGGCATGGCGGCGCGGCTGCTGGCCCGGATGCGCGCCGGCGGTTCCACCACCCGGATCGACCTGCTGCACGACCTCACCAGCCCGCTGGTCATCGCCTTCATGCTGTATGCCGATCCGGCGATCTGGTCCGCCGTGCTGGGCGACGACGACGGCGCGGCACTGCGCGCCGTCGCGTCGTCGCCGGGCCTCGGCCCTCTCCTCGACGTCGCCGCCGACATCAGCGCCGCGCTGGTCACGGGCGCCCTGGTCGCCGCCATCGCCAAGGACGCCCCGGCATCCGCGGTGGCGCTGGCCACGCTCGCCGTCGACCACCCCGCGGCCCGGTCCGCCCACGACGCGCTGCGGACTGGTTTTCCCCGGCTGCCGGACGTCCCCACTCGGTCCTTACCAGGGCTCGTTCCCCGGACGCGGCGCTGCGCCGCCGCGCTGGTCGAGGAGGGCGGCAACCGCGACGACTGTCAGAACGACCGTGGGTGCGGTGCGTATCACCTGACCACGGACAGCGAGATCGGCGTCGAGGAGGACCGCGAGATGCTCATGTCCGATGGTACGGGCGACGACATCCCCGCGGGCTCCCCGCGCTCCGGTGGGGAGGGGGTCGAGGACGACGCCGGGCAGCGGGCCTCCCAGGTGCTGAAGCGGTGGGACGAGGCGCTGCGGGCGGCGCTGTCGGTGGCCGACGCGCTGCGCGCGGGTCAGCTGCCCGCGTGCGACCTCGCCGACGAGGTCGCCGCGCACGCGCGCCACGCGAGCGTCGCCGCGCGTCGGCTCGGCGACGAGCTGGGCGCCGCGATCGACCCGTCGCGGGACGGCCTGCGGGACGCGTTAGCGGAACTGCGGGAACGACACCGCCGGCAGACCGAGGAAGCAGCCTGGATCGACCGGCTGACGCGCCTGGAAGGTCCGGCCGACCTCGCGGATCTGATCACCGGGGTGCGCACGGCCGCCACTGCCGCCCAGGACGATCCCGCCGTGTCCCGCGAGCCGCTGGCGGCCCTGTGGCGGTTCCTCGGTGTGGACGACGACAAGCGGTCGGCGCGCCGGCGCGTCGACTGGGCCGAGCTGAGCGCCGCGCGCGCGGCGAGGCCAACGGCGCCGACCCCGGTGCCGGAGTCGACGTCGGCCGACGCGGCCGCGCCGCTGGACGACGCGGAGCCAGCGGACCAGGCAGAGCCAACGGACCAGGCAGAGCCAGCGGACCAGGCGGAGCCGGTGGACGAGCCCGATCCCACCGACGAGGCGGACCCGGGCCTCGCTGGGCTCGCCGCGCTGCTGGCCCGCGGCCACGGCGCCGCGCTCGCGTCGATCAGCGGGGGTCAGGCCCGACCGGCGACAGGCGGCTCGCCGGACGACCACCGGACCGACAGCCCCGCGCCGGACGTGGCATCGGCCAGGTCGGACTCGGACCCCGCCGCCGCGCACGCCGCCGTCGCGGACGCCGACACCACCGCCCCCGCGATCGCGCCCATCGCCGTCCCCGCCGCCGACGATGCGCGCCGGGAGGCCTCAGGTCCTGGCGGCGCGCAGGTCACGGAGCTGGCCGAGGCGTTGCTCGGGCGGGACCGGTTCGGGCTGGCGGCGGACCTGCTGGAGGCGGCGGGCGCGCCGACCGCCGGGGTCGCGGCCCGTCGGCTCGCGGCCTGCGCGGTCGCACTGCGCGCCCCGGCGGGTCCGCTGGCGTCCGCGTTCGCCGACATCGAACCCCAGGTCAGCCGGGAGGCGCTCGGTGACGATCGGGCCGGGCAGTTGCTGGCGCTGCTGGCCGCCGCCCGGATCGCGCTGCTGGCGCCGTCAGCCGGCCCGGCCCGGGTGCTCGCGAAGCTGCTGCCGTGCGTCAGCGGCCAGCCGAACCTGTCCGAGGCGCTCAGCGCACTCGCGGAGGCGAGCCGCTGCGGGGTGGTCATGCTCGCCGAGGCCGCCGACGCGGTGGGCACCCTCGCCGCGGCGGAGACTGTCTCCGCGGAGCTGGCCACGGAGGCGGCCGCGCTGCTGTCCGGCGCGCCGCGGCGCACCTTCAAGTACGTGCCGGCCAACGGCGTCTACCAGGCGTGGATGCGGCCGGACGGCGAGCTGGGGGCGATGCTGACGCTGGTCGCCGCGAACAACCCGGACGCCGCCAGCCAGGCCCGGGACCTGGTGGTCGGGCTGCGCGGCAAGGCCTACCGCAGCATCGAGTCGACCTTCGCCGGGCAGCGGCGCAACAAGTCGAACCAGATCGTCGCCGGCGCCCGGGACAACCTCGCCGGCCGCTGGGATGAGGCCGTCGAGCTCGCGGGCCGCTGGGCCGAATGCGCCGAGCGTGTGCTCGAACGGCGGGCGACGACCGTCGGCAACTGGCACACCGCCGCCCTCGCCAAGCTGCACAACCGGCTGAAGAAGGTGCGCGAGCCGGCCCTCGACGAGCTGGCGGGCGTCAGCGACCGGCCGGCCGTCGCCGGGGCGGCCAGGCGGCTGTTCGGCCAGGCCCTGGCGATCTGCGACGGCGACGTGCCGGTCGCCGACGAGCCGCCGGTCGCCTACGCCGCGCACGGCGAGCTGCTCGCGTCCGCCCTGCTGCTCGACGCGCGGACGCTGCTGCCCGACGGCGGACTGCCGGCGCTGCCCGACGCCGGCCGCCGCGACCTCGGCCGGCTCGCCCAGGCCGAGCGGCGCGGCCCGCGCGACGTCTACGACCAGCGGGCCGGTCGCGGTGACCACGACCTGACCGCGGTGCTCATCGCCGGGCTGCGCCGCGCGGAGCCGGAGCTCGCCGCCGAGCTCGAACGGCGTCGCGGCGTCGACATCCAACGCCAGTCCCGACAGATCCGCCACCGCGTCGACGAGCTCAGCGACCGGATCGCCACCCGGCGGCTGGACGGCAGCCTCGACGACCAGCCGTGGGCGGCGCTGGCCGCCCGGGCGGAGGCGCTGCGGGACTCCTCCCGGCAGGACTTCGGCCGCGTCCAGTCCGCCATCGACGAGATCGCCACCGACCTCGACCGCCAGCGCGACGAGGCGATCGCACGCACCGTCGCCCGCATCCACGAGCGTGCCGGGCGGGACCAGAACGTCGCGCAGGTCGCCGAGCTGCTCGTCGGCCGGGCGCTCGGCGGCCAGGTGGCCAGCGCCGAGGAGTCGCTGGAGACGGTCACCGCCGGCGGTCGGCTGCCATCCGCCGGCTCCACCGGCGCGCGGCATCTGCGGGCGTTCCTCGCGACCGTGCCGGCACTCGCCGACGAGCGGTCAAGCGAGCCGCTGGACCTCGTGTACGCGGCCCTGACCGGGTCGAACAGCGCCGCGCAGGCCCGGATGGCCCAGCTCGGGCTCGACACCGCGGGGCTGTCCGACGCGCGGCGCGACGCCGGCCGCAAGGCCCTCGGCGCCTGGCGGGCGCTGGCCCGGCGAGGCAACGACCGCAACATCCGCCGCGACGACACCGTCGGCGCACTGCGCCTGGTGCTCGCCCAGGCCGGGCTGGAGTTCGCCCAGGTTCGGCTGCAACAGGCTCCCGCCGGCCAGACCGGGCGTCACTGGGTGACGTTGAAGGACGTACGGGGCACCGGGGAGGCGCTGACCCCGGCGCTGGGCTCGGCGATGAGCCCGGACGGCGCCACCCTGTCGGTGGTGCTGGTCCGCAGTTCGCCGACGCCGGCGACGCTCATCGAATGGATGGCCGTCGCCCCGCACGACCAGACGGTGCTCGCGCTGTGGCTGGCCGGGGTGCTCTCCCCCGCCGACCGCCGGGCGATCGCCAACGCGGCACGCGGGCGCCCCCGGCCGCCGCTGTTCCTGCTCGACGAGGCGTGCCTTGCCTACCTGGTCTGCCAGCAGGAGCCACGGCGCGCCACCTTCGCGGCCACCGCGCTGCCCTTCACCGCCGCGAGCCCCTACCGGGACACCCCGGGCGAGATCGCCCCGGAGATGTTCTACGGGCGTACCGACGAGCTCGCCGCCGTGCTCGACCTGCGCGGTTCGTCGTTCGTCTCCGGGGGGCGCCAGCTGGGCAAGTCCGCGCTGCTGCGGATCGCCGCCCGCGAGTTCACCCGCGACCGCCCCGGCCACGAGGCCGTCGGGACCACCGTGTTCACCGTCGGTGCCGACGGGCGGCCCGAGCTGCTGTGGGGCACACTGTGGCCGAAGCTCGCCGAGCTGCGCATCGTCGACGGCGCCGCGCCGCCGGCCCGCGACCTCGCCGCCGCCGTGCACGCCGCGATCCTGCGCTGGCTGCGCGCCGAGCCGACCCGGGCGCTGCTGATCCTGCTCGACGAGGCGGACGCGTTCCTCGACGCCGACGCCGCCGGCAACCGGTTCACCCACGTCGACTGGTGCCGGCGGATCATGCTGGACTCCGACCGCCGCGCCAAGGTCGTCTTCGCCGGCCTGCACACGACCGCCCGTTTCGAGTCGCTGCCCAATCAGCCGCTGTCCCACCTCGGCCGGCCGATCAGCGTCGGCCCGCTGCGCCCGCAGCACGCCCACGAACTGCTCACCAAGCCGCTGGCGGCACTCGGCTTCACCTTCGCCGACGAGGACGCGCTGCCCGCGCGGATCCTGGCCCGGGCGAACAACCTGCCGGCGCTGCTGCAGCTGTTCGGCGAGGCGCTGGTGCGCCACCTCACCGCCCGGGAGGTGCCGCCCGACGGCCCGCCCCAGCTGATCACCGCCGAGGACGTCGACGACGTGTTCGGCGACGCCGAGCTCGCCGCCGCGTTCCGCAAGAAGTACGTCATGACCCTGCACCTGGACCCCCGCTACCTGGTGATCACCTACTCGGTGGCGTTCGCGGCCCACGAGCGGGGCATCGATGCCAGCCTCAGCCTCGCCGAGCTGTCCGACGAGGCCCGTCAGCACTGGCCGGCCGGCTTCCGTGACGTGGGTTCCGACGGCTTCGCGGGCCTGGTGACCGAATGCGTCGACCTCGGCGTCCTCGCCCTGGACCAGGGTCGCTACCGGCTGCGGACCCCGACGGTGCGCCGGCTGCTCGGCACCGCCGACGAGGTCTTCGACACCCTGTCCATGGCACCGCAGCAGCTGGCGGTGCCCTCGGTGTCCGACGCCGCGTCCTATCGCCGGCGGATCAAGGACCTCATCCGCTCGCCGCTGACGGAACGGCAGATCGGCCGGCTGTTCGACGCGCGCCGGACGGTGCTGACCATCACCGGCTCCACCGCGCTGTGGATCGACCGGGTGCACCTCGCCCTCGAACAGGCCCACGCGGAGACGGCCGGGCTGGTCCGGGCCGTGCAGCGGTGCGCGGTGCCGACGCCGGACGGCGTGCGGGGGTCGGTCGCCCGTGCGACCGACGCGACCCTCGTCCTCGTCGACGCCCGGGACGCGCCGACTTCGGCGCTGCGGGCGCTGCTCGCCGCCGCCGAGACCGCCGTCGCGGCGGCCACCCCGGACGTCGCCGTCGCCGTCGTCACCGCGCCGCCGAACGCGGCCGCCTGGGTGGGGCATCCCGGCCGGGTGGACCTGGCCCGGATGGACGAGCCGGGCCTGCGGCTGTGGTGCGACGAGGACGGCCTGCCGTTCCGCGACGAACAGGCCCGCTCGCAGCTGCTGGCGCGCACCGGCGGCTGGCCGATGGCGCTCGCCCAGGTCGCGCGGCGGGCCGCCAGCGAGGGTTCCGCCGCGGGGCACGGCCGGCTGCTCGACGGCCTCGACGAGTGGCTGTCCGCCAAGGGCGGCCGGGACCTCGTCCGCGCGGCCGGCCTGGACGCCTCGGCACCCGCCCTCGCCGCGGTGTTCCGCGCCGCGGTCGACCTGTGCGGAGCGGCCGGTGCGGATCCGCACGTCGTCGCCAGCGTCCTGGAGGAGGATCCGGACCTGGTCGCGCGGGCGTCCGACGCCGGTTTCGCCGCCCTCGACGAGGTGGTCGCCGCGCTGACGGCGCTGGGCTGCCTGCTCGTCGACGACGCCGGCCTGCTGCGCCCCGAACCAGTCCTCGCCGACCGCCTCCCGCCCGACCTCGGCGCACGCCCATGACGTCCGTGCCAGGCGCGACGCACGATCCGCTGCCGCCGGTCGTCCTCGCCGCGTTGCGGCTCGCCGCGACCGTCATCGCCGAGGTCGGCGGCGAACCGGTGGATCCCGGCCGGGTCGTCGCCAGCCGCGAGGGCGTCTTCATCCTTCTCGACCTGCTCGCGCAGTCCGCGCCGCTGCGCGCGGAGGTCGCGGCGCGGCTGGCGGCCACGGCGGGCGAGGGGCTTCTCCTCGCCGAGGGCGGCGCGTTCGCGCTCGGCCTGACGGACCGGGATCCGGCGGTCGTCGGCCGGGCTGCCGGGCAGGTGCGGGCCCTGCTCGGCGAGCAGCGGCGGGCCGCGCGCCGGGATCGCCGGGAGCAGCAGCGGGCCGGGCGCGCCACGGCGGAGCAACGCCGCGACGAACGGGCGAAGGACCGCCTCGCCGACCTTCGGCAGGCCCGCGACCAGGCCCGCCGGCGCGCCGCCCTCGCCGAGTCCGATGCCCGGCGGTCGCACGCGGAGCTGCTCGACCTCGGCGACGAGCTGGCCGCGCAGACCGCCCGCGCGCAGGCCGCCCAGGCACAGCTCGCGGCCGCCCGTCGCGAGGCGTCCGACCCGCTCCAGCTCGCCGCCGCGCTCGCCGCCCTGCTGCGCTGCACCGCAGGCGCCGGCCTCGACCAGGCGGCCCGGCTCGCCGGCCTGCCCGCCGAGCTGGCCACGACCGTGTCGACCTGGCTGCCGGCGCTGCTGGACGCCTTCGCCGATCCGCCCGCGCCGGCTGCCGCCAGCGTCAGCGCCCGGGAGCGCCAGCCGCGGGTGGACGTCCTCGGCGGCGGCACCGAGATCGGCGGCTCCTGCGTACTGATCACCGCCGGTGACACCCGGCTGCTCGTCGACGCGGGCAGCCGCCCCGGCGGGCACCGCGCCGACGACCTCGCACCACCGCGGATCGCCGACGCGTTCGCCGGCCGCCTCGACGCCGTGGTCGTCACCCACGCCCACAACGACCATGCCGGCTGGGTGCCGGCGGTACTCGCCCGCAGCCCGCATACCCCGGTCCTCGCCACCGAGGCGACGGCGACGCTGCTCGCGCCCCTGTGGATCGACTCGGCGAAGGTGCTCGCCCGTCGCGGGACGGGCGACGCGTTCGAGCCCGCGCCGTTCGACGCCGACGACGTCCAGCACGCGCTGCGCCAGCTCCGCGCCGTGCCGTGCGGCCGCCGGCACCGCGTCGGCGACCTCGACGTCGAACTGTTCCCGGCCGGCCACATCGTCGGCGCGGCCGGGGTCGTCGTGCATGCCGGCGACCAGCGGATCGTCGTCTCCGGGGACGTCTCGCGCGCCGGGCAGCGCACCGTCGGCGGCATCGCGGTCCCGCCGTCGGCCCGCGGTGCGCGGCTGCTCCTGCTGGAGTCCACCTACGCCGGCGCCGGGCGGATGCCGCCGCGTGAGGCCACCGCCGCCCGGCTCGTCGCCGACGTCGCCGCGATCACCAGCGCCGGCGGGCGGGTGCTGATCCCCGCGTTCGCGCTGGGCCGCGCCCAGGAGGTCGCCCTCACCCTCACCGAACGACTACCCGACGTCGACATCCGCATCGACGGCCTGGCCCGCGCCGTCACCGCCGTCTACGAGCAGCAGCCCGGGCCGGACGGCGGGCCGATGCGCATCTTCGGCCCCCGGGTCCGCGCTGTGCCGCCCGGCGGCACCCAGGAGGCGATCCGGACGCTGCGCGCCGGCGTGGTGATCGCCACGTCCGGCATGCTGACGGCCGGCCCGGCGGTCAGCTGGGCACGGGCACTGCTGCCGGACCCGAGCGCCGGCCTGATGGTCGTCGGCTACCAGGACGAGGACTCCCCCGGCGCCCGCCTGCTCGCCCTCGCCGAGGCCGGCGGCGGCGCGTTCGAACTGCCCACGAGGGACGGCCCACCCAGCGTGATCCCCGTCGCCGCCCGCGTCGGCCACCACGGCCTCGGCGCCCACGCCAGCGCCGACGACCTGGTCACCATCACCGCCGACATCGGCGCCGCCGAGGTGATGCTCGTCCACGGCGAACCCAAAGGCCAGGCCACCTTCGCCGCCCGCCTCGCCCTGCGCGCCCAGCCCACGGCCGCCACCGGCGCCTGGTCGTCATGACCGCACACCGGAGGCGAACGGCGCCTCCACCTCCGGCGGCGGATCGCGGCCCGCCACCGACAGCGCGGGGCAGCCCGCCGCCGTGAAACTCGTCCGGGAGGAGATCGCCGACGACGCGGACTTTCGAGCGCGGTTCCGCCGGGAGGTAGCGGCCTGCCGGGCCGTCCGCGCCCAGTGCACCGCCGCCGTTCTCGCCAGCGACGCCGACTCCCCCCAACCGTGGCTGGCGACCGAATACATCCCCGGCCCCAGCCTGCACGAGCTGGTCAGGGCGGCCGGCCCGCTCGACGCGCGGCTGCTCTCGACGCTCGCTCTCGGGCTCGCCGAGGCGCTCGTCGCGATCCACCGGGCCGGCTCAGCAAGGGTCCGTCCCGCGCACTCGGGGATCATGCGAGCCGGCGGGTCAACGTCCGCCGTGGGAGCGGGTCTGTCCCGCGCACTCGGGGATCATGCTGCCGCCCGCTGGGCGGCGTTCCACGGCGAATATGCGGCTCCAAGGCCGCCTGACTCTTACACGCTGAGCCCACAGGCCATGCATGTCGCGCGGCTGCGAGTCGGCCAGACCGGCCTCGATCCGGCCGTCAAGCCGATCGCGAGATCCACCGTCACGGACACGCCACCCTTGGTGAACTCTACAATTCCAACAACCTAAATAGTCATCTTCTTGATCTGGTTTGCATGGACGGCATAGAGAAACGGACCGTCATCCGCGCATGCCGCGACAATAGCGTCCAGATTGGCCAGGAGCCAGCGGGCCATCTCCGGGCCGGGGAGATTCTGCCGTGTGAGATAGAAGCAGCGCGCTTGAAAATCAAGGACAGCCCGCTGCTCGGCGGGACGGCGCCGGATGCGTTCGTCTTTCATGAAGGCCACCCACCCCAGGACGGGCGGTGTCAGCCAGCCACGTGACATCGGCGATGTCCTCGTCCTGCGGAATTCCATAATACTCAGCCAGCGTCGTAAGCTGGATGCCGGCCCCACGTAACAGCCGAGGCACGGCTATACGCCCGAGGCTCCGATCGACGAACACATGCGGCAACCCGACGGGATGCGTCATCAGGCGGCAGTTCCGGTGGCGATACGCACGGCGTCCTCCAGATCGTCTGGGGGACCTCCGAACTCCGCAGCGACATCGGCAAGGGGTTCGCCGGCCCGAAAGCGCCCCAGGGCATCTTCGAGACGGGCACCACCCCTGGCGAAGATCGGCTGCCCGAATCCGCGCGCGGGGTCCACAACCACGCTCGCACGCGGATACTGAGGCAGACTGATGAGCCGCGCATACCCATCCTCCGCGAACTCCACCCGCCGCAGATAGGACTCGACGATCTCACCGAATACCCGCTGCCCGTGTCGCACCGCGACCAGTTCTCGGGCCCCACGGGCTTCAGGAGAATCGCCATGGCTCTCCGCAAAATCGTAAAGCACCTCGGCGCCATCCGTGTACAGCGCCCGCGAGGCAAGAACATGTTCGATGCCGAGTTCGTCAGCCAACCGGGCGAGCGCGGGCCGGATGCGCTGCAGGGGAACGCCGGCCCGGCGGATCGCAGCCAGGACAAGCCCTTCGGCAAGACCAACGAACGGCACAACAGCCGCACCAGGGGTGGAACGCGGCCGGACCGTCACGATCGGATCGCCGTGCACGGCAGATCCACCGGGCCGTCTCAGGACGTAGCCGTAAGCCCACGCCGCGAAGGTGGATGCGGGTACCCCCAGATAGCGGCCAGCCTCAGCCACGCTGTAGAGCGGCACACGAAAACGTGCTGGATCATCGGTCATGCCCCGCCTCCCCTCGGACGTCCTCACCGGCATGGCCCTCGCCGGTCACCTGATCACGTTGTTGATCCACCACTCCCTCCACCGTACTCAGCCATCGCCGCCCGAGATGTAGTCCTCCGTAGCACCGTTGATCGCTGTCATGAGGCTGAGTCGGCCGACAGTCTGGGCAGAGCGGGCGTTCCACGTGCTGCTGAACAAGCCGTGAGGCTCGACGCCGTGATCGGCACCGGGATCGACGGTTTCCCGTAAGCGGCATTTCGGGCGGACTTCCCACCGATGGGAAGGGCGTGCGGGGGGCAGTGGTTCCGTGTCGCGAAGTCGCGGTTTCGTGTCCGGTTTGCCCCACAGTTCGCGACACGGACCGCCACGACACTGCCGGAACGCGGCCACACCCAGCGGCGCGCCAACACACGAAGATCACCGGAGGGCGGGGAGGGTGGTGAAGCGGACGGGTTCGCGCAGGACGGTGGTG
>NZ_FZMO01000128.1 GCF_900197875.1 Frankia canadensis
CCTGGCTGCGCGACGAACTCGGTGACCGTTTCGTCGCCGGTGTCGTCCTGCACACCGGCAAGCGGGTTTACCCGCTCGGCGAGGGCATCGTCGCCGCCCCGATCGCCACTCTGTGGAACTGAACCGCGCTCCCGACCGGCACGCTCGTCGACTGGTGTTACAGCCCCAGTGATCGGCGTGTGGTCTCTTGCCTCGGCGGGGGCGGAGTGGTGTGAGTGGGTGAGCGGCCAGAGTGTTTCTCCATGTTTTATGAGAACACATCGAGCCCGGCTGCCAGCTTATCGCGCGGCTTCTCCGGATCCGCCCTGAGCTGCCAGTCATGCTGATGTCGGCCACACCACCCGGGCCGAACGGTCGTGGCCGGCCCGCGGCCCGACATCGTCCACAGCCAGAAACCGTTCAGCGCCCCGGTTCTGCTTGACGACCTGGCACGACCCCTGCACTTGGGGGAACTTGCTGTCCACCCCTGGAGCAACCGGCGGTCCGCAGGGTGATGACCGCCTGGCGAAGGGCGGCGGCGAGGGCGTACGCCTCCTCGGGGGTGAGGAAGTCGCTGCCGCTGGGTTCGCCGGCGCCGCCGAAATCAAGCGAGATCACCGGCGGATACGCCGTCGCGTCGGTGACATACTGCTCGATCTTCACGTGGATCGGCGGCGTCGCGCCGCGCAGGCCGGGAATCTCGCCGAGGCGGACCGTGGCGATCTCGGCGGCGTGGCAGTCGCCCGGCCCGCCGCTCTGCGGGTGCAGGTGCCCGGCGGGCTCCCGGCACCACGACGGACAGGAACGGCGAAGGTCGTCGGTCATCGCTGGTCGTGGTCTCCGTAGCGATCTCGCCCGGGCTCCCACCGCGCGGTGCGGCGGGAGCGCAGGCTGTGCGAATACCATCCGATCAGCGGTGCGCCGACGGCGAGGCGCCGGCGCTCACAGCGGCGCTGAGACCGGCGGCACCGGGCGACGCGGTGGTCGTCGCGCCGGCACCGGACCCCAGCCCGACACCGAGTCCCACCCGACCCGGGCTCGCGGTCGCGGCCACACCCGCACCCGGAACCTGCGCGCCGAGGCCGGCGCCCGTCGGCCCGGCGTGCGTGCCGACGCCGGCACCCGACCCCACCCCAACGCCGAGACCCGCGCCGTTCGGGCCCGCACTCGCGCCCACACCCAGACCCACACCCCGCCCGCCGACATCCGTCGGCCCGGTGCTCGCGCCGACACCGGCACCTGTCGCCCCGGCCTCCGCACCCCCAGCCACGCCTGGTGCCGCCGTGACACCGGTCTGCGCGGCCAGGGCGTTCGCGCAGAAGCCGTCGACCTGGGCACGCCCACCAGCGGCTGTGACCAGGGCGCTCATGCCCGGGGAGGCGAGAGCCGCGTCGGCGCCGGCGCCGGCGCCGGCCGCCGCCGTGTAGGCGTGGCACAGCCCGAGCAGCTGCGCCGAGACGTGCGCGCCGGCGCTCGGCGTGGGCAGCGACGGCGCCGTGACCTCGGCGGAGGGGGTGGCCGTCGAGGAAACGGCCGCGCCGCCACGTCCACCGGTGACGGGAAGGTTCCCGGTGGTGGCGGCGACGGCGACGCCGCCGAGGGTGACGGCGCCCAGTGCCGTGGCGGCGACCTTCACGGTGAGGAGCTTCGCGAGCAACAGCTTGGACATGGGTTCTCTCCGCGGCTGGGTGACAGGGGCGAGAGGCGCCACCCGGAACGCGGCCACGGCCGCTTCCTCACCGTCGAGTTCGCCGTCGCGGGCCGGGGCGGCCGCGGCAGCGAGCAGGTCGGCGAGGTGATCCGGACCGGCCCCAGCGTCGACCGGAGCGCCGCGAAGCATCCGCTCCGCGTCGCCCCGACCGATCCGGCGGGGTCGGCGTGTGGTCATCTCACGTCCTTCAGCGTTGGAGCCGTCTCCGGTGTTACACCTGGCCACAGACCATGATCATCGCCGTGTGCCGTGCCTGCGTCCATGTTCACCCGCCTCCGGGGGAGCGGCCTCGGTGATCCCGCGCTCACCGAGCTGCTCGGCAAGCCGGCGCAACCCCCGATGCGCCGCGACGCGGACCGCGCCGGCGCGCTTACCGAGGACACGTCCGGCGGTCTTCGCGTCCAACCCCAGGACCACCCGCAGGAGCACCGCCTCCGCCTGGTCCAACGGCAGGGCCGCGATCAGGCGCAGGGCGGCCTCGGTGGAGATGGACTCCAGGGCTCCCCCCGCGGTGTCGTCGGGCGCGGCCACCTCCGTCAGCATCATCTCGACGGGCATGGACTCGCTGCGGCGACGGGTCCGTCGACGAAGGTGGTCCAGCGCACGGTGGCGGGCGATCGTGGCCGTCCATCCGCGGAAGGCGTCGAAGTCGCCGCGGAACGTCGCCAGGTCCCGGGCTATGTGCAGCCAGGCCTCGGACGCGACGTCGTCGGCGTCGTCGCCGACGAGCACCCGGAGATACCGCAGCAGACCGGGCTGGATCGTTCGGTAGATCAGCCGGAAGGCCCGCTCGTCACCGCGCTGTGCCTGGAGCACCGCCGCGCAGAGGTCCGGCTCCTCGGTCGACGACGCCTCGACGGCCGGGCCCGGGGCCGGTGACCCCGATGCCAGCGACGCGCCTGGGCCGGCGACCGCGGTCACCGGCCCCGCCGAGGCGGATGGCCGCCAGGGAAAGCCATCAGTGGCAGCCGGGCCTCCGTTCGCCTGCGCGCTCTCGCTCACCGCGCAGATGATGGGACCCCCCGACGACGGCGATGACAGGGGGTGCTTGCTTGTAGCGCAACGACAGCACGCCGACACGGCGAGCGGCTGGGCGCCGTCGTCCGCCGCGCAGCTGCAGCTGTCGACGTCCTCGGCGACGATGCCGGACGGGTCGCCGGTGGCCGACTCGGGCCGGCCGGTGTCCGGAGCCACACGTGTTATTCAGCAGGGGTGGCCAGCGACGCGCGGAGGTGGTCGCCGAGGTCGAGGCGGCGCGGTATCCGCATGAGCTCGGCCGGCGTGGAGACCACCCCGAACGCTCGCAGCCGTTCCACGAGCAGATCCCAGTCCTGTGCCCCTCCGCTGCCCTCGACCGCGGCGAGGTGCGGCGGAAGCGGGTGGTCAACATCGGCCCAATCCGGCAGCAGGACCATATAGACCATGCGTGCGATCTCCTCGACCGTCAGCTCGGCCAGGATCTCGTCGGGAGTCCCACCGCGGCGCGACATGCCCCAGCCCCGGTCATCCAGGAGGGTGACCTCCAGGCCGTCCGACAGTTCGGCGAACTCGTGCACCGTGAAGGAGAGCCCGCTGCCCGCATCCCGGTAACCCTGCAATGCGGCCGGCCTCGGAACCAGCCCTGGAGCCGAGGTCGGATCCGGCACCACCCCCGGCGCCGGGGCAAGCACCGGGCCGAGCGGGCCATTGGCCACCGCCCGGCCGCCCCCGGCACCACCCTCGCCACCGGCGGCGTTGTGCGGGTCTCGACGGAAAGAAGCCATCGGGCCGGCTGAGGCGAGCTCGCACCACATCCGGATTCCCACGATGGCAGGGCTCATAAGACCATCATGGCAAGATCCTCGACCAGGGCATGGATCCTTTTCGAGGACGACGAGCGGCTGCGCGGCGTGCTGCCCGCCATCAAGGGCCGGGTGTGGGGCAGCGGACGAGTCAATCCCGAGGGGGGCTCCGCATCGACCAGCCCGACGCGGAGGGCGTTCAGCCGGGCTTTTCCATGTCGACGAACTCCACGGGCCCGTAACCGTCGAACGTCTCGGTATGCCGGCCGGTCTCGGCGAAACCGAGGCCCCGGTACAGGCGGATGGCGCGTTCGTTGAAGGACGCGACATCGAGCACCACGCGGCACCGGCCGTAGATGGGGCGGGCGAACTCCAGACCCGCCAGCGCGAACTGTTCGCCGAGCCCACGACCGGTGAGATCCGGCCGCAGGCCCAACCCGTAGAACAGCCCGTCGTCGACCGGCTCGAAGAAGTAGAACCCGACGAGGGCGCCGTCGTCGTCGCGCACCGCGAAGAACAGCTCAGGGTTCTTCACGGGCAGGCCGTCGCTGTCGTAGAAGTCGTAAGGCGGGTCGTAGCGCCAGGCGTCGCGTTCGCGGAACATGGCGTCGTCCGCCGGTTCGATCCTCACATCTTTCGCCCTTCCCGAGCATGGTGGCCTGTCTCAGTTATAGAGTGGTGGGGCGGTGCCAGATAATGCTGTAGCGCAATAGCAGGTGGCGGCGGTATTGGCAGCCGGGCAGGATCTCGGTAGCCAACTCTCGCATCTCTCGGTAGGTGGCGGGCGGTGGCCACACGGTCGGGGACGGGTGCTGCCATCGGCCTTTTCTGGCTCGGTAGAAGGTACCGACGGCGATGCCGGCAAGGTCGGGATGACCAGCGGAAGCTGACCTACCGCCCCGGTCTGCGGGATCGTGGATGTGGTCCGGGACGTGTCCTGTGAGGCGTTGCGTCGATTCCGGTGTCCTGGCGCCTGCCGTTCGGGACACTGACGGTGAATCGGCCGGGCAGGAGTGGGCTTCGGGTTCGCCGGCGCGGACGGGGAGGACCCGACTGAGCCGGTCGTGGTGTTACGCGCGGCGCAGGGCGAGATCGAGCACCCGATTCGGAACCTTACAACCGGTCAGTGCGCTCATCGCTCGACCGTCCCCACACCCGGCGCGGACGGAGCGGTCCCGGCCTCCGCGCCGGTCGCGACGGACCGGGTCTGGTCGGCGGACCATGCCGACCAGGAGCCGGGGTACAGCGCGGTGTCGGCGACGCCGAGCAGCTCCAGCGTCAGCAGATCGTGGCAGGCGGTGACTCCGCTGCCACAGTAGACGATCACCTCGGTGTCCTCCTCGACGCCCAGGGCGTGGTAACGGTCGTACAGCTCGCCACGGGGCGCGAACGTGCCGGCGGCGGTGAGGTTCGCCGCCCACGGGGCGTTGCGGGCGCCGGGGATGTGCCCGGAGCGGACATCGCTGGGCAGCACCTCGGTGCCGCTGTACCGGCCGGCCGCGCGCGCGTCGAGCACCACGGACGTGCCCGCGGCGAGAGCCTGTTCAACCTGGTCAGCGGTGCGGAACCGGGCAGCGGGCCAGTCGAGGACGGCGCGGGTGACCGGCTCGCGGCGCACCGGTCCGGTCTCGAGCGCACCAGCGCCGGCGAGGCCGCCGTCGAGCAGGGCCGCGGGCTGACCGAGGATGCGCAGCAGCCATACCAGCCGGGCCGCGTAGCCGCCGCCGGCGTCGTCGTAGGCGACGACGACCGCATCGGCCGGGATGCCGAGGTCGCCGAGCGAACGCGCGAACGCGGCCGGATCGGGCAGCGGATGGCGCCCGCCGGCCGGGTCGGGTGGCGCGGACAGGGCGGTGTCGACGTCGACCCAGATGGCGCCGGGCAGGTGGCCGCCGAGGTAGGCGTCGTGCCCGCTGCGTCCGTCAAGGTACCAGCGGACGTCGGCGATGATCACGTCATCGCGATGGACGGCGAGCCAGGCGGCGTCGACCAGCGGCGGCACCGGGTCACCGCCCACGACGGTACCGACATCGGGGCTGGTGGCAGGGCCGGCGCTGGCACCGTGGGGGAGGTCCGGTGGGGTCAACTCAGTCCTTTCGATGGATGCGGTCGGCCCGCAGGCGCAGCAGGACGCGTTCGCCGTCGGCGGGGCGCAGCGTGGGGCTGCCCGTCCACTTGGTGAACGTGATGTGGGCCAGGTCGATCGCGGGCGGGCCGGTCTCGGTGGCGACGACGCGGCCGCGGACCTCGATGTAGCGGCGGGGGTTGGCGGCGTCGTGCAGGAGGATGGTGACGCGCGGGTCGGCGAGGATGTTGCGGTATTTCTGGCGGCTGGTCTGGGTGCCGACGAGGATGTGCTCGTCGTCGGCGTGCTGCCAGACGATGCTGGTCTGCGGCTCGCCGCCGGGCATCAGCGTGGTGAGATAGCCGAGGTTGCGGCCGGCGGCGAGCTCACGCACGTCCGGGTCAAGCACGCGACGCCACCGGGTCGGCCGGGGGTCGCGCGGCAGTGGCGCCGAGGGAGGCGACCTGCGGGAGGACGTCGGAGGCGAGCAGCTCGGTGGCGGCGCGGACCTCGTCAGCGGGGATGCCGCCGATGTCGATGGCGAGCAGGTGCAGGTCGTGGCCCCACAGGCCGTGCAGGGCGCCGAGGCGGTCGACGACCTCGGCGGGGCTGCCGCAGATCGCCGGGCCGTCGGGACCGATGTACTCGTCGAAGTCGAACGGGCGCGGCGAGCCGCCGTGCGAGGGGAGCCGGGCCGACAGGTAGCTGGTGATGTACTGCGACCAGGTGGCGCGGGCCGCCTGGGACGTGGGGGCGACGAACACGTGGCTCGCGGCGCCGAGCCGCCCGGAGGGTCCGGGGCGACCGGCGAGGGACCATTCGCGGCGGTAGGCGTCAAACACGTCGACGAAGTCAACGGGTGGGCGCGCGGTGGTCCCGGCGATCAGCGGCAGGCCGTGGTCGACGGCGAGGCGGACCGACCCCGAGCCGACCCCGGCGCTGATCCACAGCGGCGGGGCGGCCTGGGCGGGGCGGGGCTGCACCCGCACGTCGTCCAGCGGCGGTCGGAACCGGCCCTGCCACGTCACCCGGTCCTCGGTCCACAACCGCAGCAGCAGTTCGACGGCCTCGCGCTTGCGCGCCGCCTTCACCTGCGGGTCGTGTCCGAACACCGTCCACGGGTCGGGGAAGAACGACGCGCCGGCGACGAGCTCGAGGCGGCCGTCGCTGAGCAGGTCCACGAGGGCATAGTCCTCGGCGACAAGCACCGGGTCACGGTTCGCCACCAGTGTGGTGCCGGTGGCGAGCCGGATGGTGCTGGTGTGTTCGGCGATGGCGGCGAGCACGACGGCCGGCGACGGGATCACGTCACGCTCTCCGAAGTGGTGCTCGCCGACGGCGTACCAGGCGTAACCGAACTCCTCGGCGTCCGCCGCGGCGCGCACGACGTCGCGCAGCCGCTGGCGCTGGCTCAACGCGACGCCGGTACGCGGGTCCGGCAGGAGACTGCCGAAACTGATCAGCCCAAGATCCATGATCGTGTCCTCATCATCGGGTGCCGGGGATCGCGGCCAGCAGGGTGCGGGTGTAGTCGTCGCGGGGATCGGCGAACAGCCGCTCGGTGTCGGCGAACTCGACGAGCCGGCCACGGTGGAGCACCGCGACCTGGTCGGCGAGCTCCCGCACGACGGCGAGGTCGTGCGAGATGAACAGATAGGTCAGCCCGTGGGAGTCCCGCAGCTCCCGCAGCAGCCGCAGGATCTGGGCCTGCACGGTCACGTCGAGCGCGGAGACCGGTTCGTCGCAGACGAGCAGTCGCGGGGTCAGCGCGAGGGCGCGGGCGATCGCGACGCGTTGACGCTGCCCACCGGACAGCTCCGCCGCCCTGCGCCGGGCGACGGCCGCGGGAAGCGCGACGTCGGCCAGCAGGTCCGCGACCCGCGCCGGCCGTTCGGCGCGCCCGAGGATCCCGAAGTTGCGCAGCGGCTCGGCGACGATCTCCTCGACGGTGAATCGCGGGTTCAACGAGCTGTAGGGATTCTGGTAGATGAGCTGGACGTTGCGGTGCAGGGCGCGCAGCCGGGCGCCGGACAGCCCGGTGACCTCCTGGTCGCCGATCCGCACGGTGCCGGCGGTGGGCCGGACGAGGCCCAGCACCAGCCGGGCGATGCTGCTCTTGCCCGAGCCGGACTCGCCGACGAGCCCCATCGTCGTACCCGCCGGGATCGTGAAACTGACGTCGTCGACCGCCGCCGTACGCGGACCGCGCCCCGGGTACACCAGCCGCAGCCCCTCGGCGACCAGCAACGGCGGCGGCGCGACCAGCGAGGCCGGGACGGGCAGGTCCGGGGCCGACGCGTTCGGATCCGCTGTCCGCGCACGTTGCGACGTCGCGAACGCCGCGGGTCGGCGTCGGGTGGTCGCGGAGGGGGGACTGTCCGCGGGCTCGCTGGGCTCGCTGGGTTCGTGGGGCTCACCGGATCCGACGGGCTGGCCGGCGGCTCGGCGGATCAGGGCGCGCCCGGGGATGTCGGCGAGAAGCTGACGGGTGTAGGGCTCGCGGGGGTCGGTGAGCACCCGCTCGGTGGGTCCGGCCTCGACGACCCGGCCGCCGGACATCACCACGACGTGGTCGGCGCGGTCGCCGACGACGAGCAGGTCGTGGGTGACCAGCAGGATGGTCGTGCCGGCGGCGGCCAGGGTGTCGAGGTGGTCGAGGATGCGGCGGGCCACGGTGACGTCGAGCGCGGACGTCGGCTCGTCGGCCACCAGCAGCTCAGGGCCCGCGGCCGTGGCCATCGCGATCAGCACCCGCTGGCGCAGACCGCCGGAGAGCTCGTGCGGGTACTGCCGGAAGCGGGTCGAGGCGTCGGGGATCCCGGCGTTGGTGAGCAACCGGATGGCCTGGTCCCGGGCCGCGGCGCGGGGCAGCCGCCGGTGGGCACGCAGGACGTCGGTGACGTGCCGGCCGATCGTGCACACCGGGTCGAGGCTGACTCCCGGGTCCTGCGGGATCAGTCCGACGCGGGCGCCGCGGACCTCCCGCCAGGCCCGTTCCGGCAGGCCTGCGAGGTCCCGTCCGGCCAGGTCGATGCTGCCCGCGTCGACCTGGCCGCCCTCGGGCAGCAGGCCGATCAGCGCATGTGCCAGCGTCGTCTTGCCCGAGCCGGACTCGCCGACGACCGCCGTGATCCGCCCGACCGGCACGTCGAGGTCGACGCCGTCGAGCGCGATCGCGCGCCCACCGGACTCGGCCCGGTAGGTCACCCGCAACCCGCGTACCCGCAGCAGCGGGCGGCCCGCACCGGGTGAGGCGGTCGCGTCAGGCGACGTGGCCGTGTGGGGCGAGGCGGCCGCGTGGGGAGAGGTGGCCACGTGGGGGAGGGCGGCCGAGGAGGGCTGGGCCGGATCCTGGTGGGCCGCGACGCTCATGGCCGGCTCCGTTCGTTCTCGCGGACCCGGGACAGCCGGTTCGCGGCGAGTACGACGACCGCGATGGTCAGGCCTGGCATCGCCGTCAGCCACCAGGCGGTGGCCAGGTAGTCGCGGCCGCCGGCGACCAGCGCTCCCCATTCCGGCGCGGGCGGCGGCGGCCCATAGCCGAGGAAGCTCAACGCGGACACGGCGAGGACGACCAACCCGAAGTCCAGTGCGGCGAGCGCGAGCACGGGGCCGACGGACGCCGGCGCGACGTACCGCGCGAGGATCCGCCACCAGCGGGCCCCGCAGAGGGTGGCCGCTTCGACGAACGGCGCGGTGCGCACCCGCAGGACCTCGGCGCGGGTCAGGCGGGCGAAACTCGCCACGCTGGTGAGCGCCACCGCGATCGCGACGTTCACTGTGCCGAATCCGAGCGCGCTGATGATGAGCAGGGACAGCAGCACCGGCGGGATGGACAGGGTGACGTCCACGATCCGCATGATCGCGAGGTCCACCCACCGGCCGAGGTAGCCGGCGAGCAGACCGAGCAGCACGCCAGCGCCGAGGGCGACGCCAGTGGCGGCCAGCGCGGTGCGCAGCGACAGCGACGCGCCGTGGACGACCCGGGCGTAGACGTCCCGGCCGAGCTGATCGGTGCCGAACAGATGGTGCTCGCTCGGCGCTCGCAGCCGGTGCGCGCCGTCCCCGGTGTTCGGGGACTGGTGGGAGAACCAGCCGGGGACGATCATCCAGCCGAGTACCACGAGCAGCGCGAGGGCGGACAGCACGACGCCGGGATGCCTGGCGGCGTACCGGGCCGCCCGGCGCACGGCCCCCATCCGCCCGGCCTCGGCGGTGCTGGGTGCGGCCTCGGTGCTGGACGCGGCCTCGGTGGTGGGTGCGGCCTCGGTGGTGGGTGCGGAGTCGACGGCGCTCATCCGGCTTCACCCTCCTGGGCCGCCGCCACGAGAGCGCCGCCCCGTAGCCGCGGGTCGAGCACGGGGTAGAGCAGGTCGACGGTGAGGTTCGTGATGGCGTAGCCGACCGCGGCGACGACGACGACGCCCTGCACCACCGACAGGTCCTGCGCGCCGACCGCGGCCTGGACGATCAGCCCCATGCCGGGGCGGGAGAACACCGTCTCGACGACGACGGCGCCGCCGATGAGGTTGCCGACGAGCAGGCCGAGCACGGTCAGCGTCGGCAGGGCGGCGTGCCGCAGCCCGTGGCCGACGAGCAGGCGGCCGGGGCCGATCCCGGCGGCCCGCATCGTGTCCGCCCACGGGCGGTGCAGACTGTCGTGCAGGCTGCGGCCGACCACCTGGGCGACGAGGGCGGCGCCGGGCAGCGCCAGCGTGCAGGCGGGCAGGACCAGCTCGCGCGGGCCGCCGCCGGCAAGGGTGGGGAACAGGTGCCAGCGGAACGACAACAGCTGCAGCAGCATCAGCCCGACCCAGAACGAGGGCAGCGAGATGCCGGCGGCCGGCACCGAACGCAGGACCTGGCGCAGGAACGCGGCCGGGGCGAGGTTCGCCAGCAGGCCCACGGCGCAGCCGAGGACGAGGGCGATGAGCAGCGCGGTGGCGCCGAGCCGCAGCGTCGACGGCAACGCCTCGGTGATCACCGAGGAGACCGATCGGCCGGTCTGGATCGACGATCCGAAGTCGCCATGCGCCGCGTCGGCCAGGGCGTGCAGGTACTGCACGACCAGCGGCCGGTCGAAGCCGAGGTCGGCGCGGGCCTGGGCGATCTGTTCCGGGGTCGGGGTGGAGAAGCCGTTGCTGCCGGTCAGCATCAGGGCCACCGGGTCGCCGGGCAGGACGCGGACGGCGAGGAACGTGACCGTGAACGCGGCCCAGACCACGGCCACCGCCTGCGGCACCCGGCGCAGCGCGACCCGGCCCAGCAGGTGCGCGCCCGCGCCCACCCCGCCCCGCGACCCGGGCC
>NZ_FZMO01000496.1 GCF_900197875.1 Frankia canadensis
ACGATCGTTTGGTTCTCGCGAACAAGTCGAGTAGACAGCTTGTGCAGATGATCCCGGCGCCGGTCGGCGATCCGACCATGCACCCGGGCGACGTCCAACCGGGCCTTCGCCCGATTCGCTGATCCTTTCATCTTCCGGGACAGGTCCCGCTGTGCGCGGGCGAGCCGGGCCTGATCCCGGCGTTCGTGCTTCGGGTTGGCCACCTTCTCCCCGGTCGACAGCGTGACCAGCGACGTGATGCCCGCGTCGATCCCCACCCGCCCTCGCGACGAGGGGAACACGGCGATGGGCTCCTCGATCAGGATCGAGATGTGGTACTGGCCGCGCGCGTTCCGCGACACGGTGACCTGCGATGGGTCGGCGCCCTCGGGAAGCGGACACGACCAGATGACAGCCAGCGGCGCACCCTGCTTCCCCAGCGTGATCTGACCGTTCCGGAAAGTGAAACATTTCCGGAAGTAGGTCGCCGAATCGGTGGTCCTGCCCTTCTTCTTGAAAGTCGGGTACCTCGCGCGCTTCCGCCAGAAGTTCACATAGGCGGTCTGGAGATTCCGCAGCGCGGCCTGAAGGGGGCCATTCGACGGCTCGGCGAGCCATCGGGTTTCCGGATCCTGTTTCCAGCCGGTGAGCATCCGACCGGTTTCGGCATAGGTGATCCGACGCCGCTCCCGAGACCATGCGCGGTGCCGTTCGGCCAGCGCACGATTGTACACGTAGCGCACGCAGCCGAACGTTTCCGCGAGCTGCCTGGACTGTT
>NZ_FZMO01000362.1 GCF_900197875.1 Frankia canadensis
GGCTGGGTGGGGCCGGCGTAGCGGGTGACGTCGAAGCGGTCGGGGTCGGCGAAGACGTCGGGGTCGCGGGTGGCGGCCGGGATCAGGAGGACGACGCCGTCGCCGCGGCGCAGCGACTGCCCGGCGATCTCCACCTCGGTGAGGGCGGAGCGCAGGACGAGCTGGATCGGCGGGTCATACCGCAGCGCCTCCTCGACCGCGGACGTCACGAGGTCGGGCCGGGCCCGTAGCGCCGCGTACTGCTCGGGGTCGCGGGCGAGGGCGAGGACGGCGTGCGCGACCAGGTTGACGGTCGTCTCGTAGCCGGCGACCAGCAGCAGCTCGCCAAGCTCGACGAGTTCCTGGTCGGACAGGCTGTCGCCCTGTTCCTGGACGGCGATGAGGTCGCTGAGCAGGTCGTCGCGGGGCTCGGCGCGACGCGTCGTGATCAGGTCGGTGAAGTAGGCGGTGAACCCGCGGTTGCCCGCCGTCCGCGCCGCCCGTTCCTCGAGGGTCACCGTCTGGATGGGGTCGGCCGCACGGGCCAGCGCCGAGGCCCAGTCGCTGAAGACCTTCTCGTCGGCGGCCGGCACGCCCAGCAGCGTGCAGATGACCCGCAGCGGCACCGGCCGGGTGAGACCGCCGACGAGGTCGACCTCGTCCCGTCCGACGGCGTCGTCGAGCAGCTCGGCGGTCAGGTCGCGGGCAAGCGGCTCGAAGCGGGCGACCCGACCGGGCGTGAACGCCCGGCTGACGAGCCGGCGCAGCCGGGTGTGGGTGGGCGGGTTCGCGCGCATCATCGAGCGCAACCCCTCGTCGGGTCCTTCGCGGTACGAGCTCTCGGACGGCGGGAGGTGACCGAACGCGGGGTCGGACAGCACGCGCTGGCAGTCCGCGTGCCGGGTCAGCGCGATCATCCGCGCCGACGCGGCGAGCCAGTGGCTGGCGCCGGCCTCGCGGATCGCGCGGAAGATCGGGTAGGGGTCGGCCCGGTTGGCCTGGTCGAAGACGCCCGCCGACAGGGCGAGCGGAGCGGCCTGGTCAGGCTGCGCGGGCTGGACGGGCTGGACGGGCTGGACGGGCTGGATGGGCTGCGAGGGTCGCGTGGTCAAGGCCGGTCCTCCGGGACGCGTCCGGACGCGGTGCGGGTGGGACGGGGCGGGCCCGGGGGGGGACGACGCCACCCGGGCCCGCCCCGTTCGGTGGCGCTCAGGCGGCGCGGAAGCGGACGGGCAGTTCAGCCAGACCGCGGATGAGCATGTTCGGCTTGTACGGCGGGGTGTCGGTCAGCGGCTCCATGTCGCCGACGCGGCGCAGCACCTCGGCGAGCAGGATCTCCATCTCGAGCAGGGCCAGCGGCGCGCCGAGGCAGTAGTGCAGCCCCAGGCTGAACGACAGGTGCCGGTTGACGGGCTTCGTCCGGTCGAAGCGGGTGATGTCGAAGACGTCCGGGTTCTCGAAGGCCGCCGGGTCGCGGTTCGCGCAGGCGATGAGCGCGACGACGCCCTGCTCGGGGGCGAAGTCGCGCCCGGCGACGGTCAGCTCCCGCTTGGCGGCGCGGGTGTTCATGTGGATCGGCGAGTCGTAGCGGAGCATCTCCTCGACGGTCGAGGGGATGAGCTCCGGGCGCTCGCGTAGCAGGGCGAGCTGGTCGGGGTGGCGGATGAGCGCCAGCATGCCGTTGCCGACCAGGTTGACGGTCGTCTCGTGGCCGGCGATGAGCAGCGTGACGCAGGTGCCGAGCAGCTCGTCGGCGGACAGCCGGTCGCCCTGCTCCTCGACCGCGGCGAGCTGGCTGATCAGGTCGTCACCGCTGCCGGGCGAGCGCCGGGCCCGCTCGACGAGCGCGCGGAAGTAGGCGAGGAAGTCGGGGATGGCGGCGTTGCGGGCGGCGAGCGCGTCGGGCGTCATGAGCACGTCGGGGTCGAAGGCGCGGGCCATCGCCTGCGACCAGACCTGCACCTGCGGGTGGTCGGCGCGGGGGACGCCGAGGATCTCGCAGACGATCGTCAGCGGCAGCGGGTAGGCGAGGACCTCGATGAGGTCGAAGTCGCCGGCACGCAGCGCGTTGTCGATCAGCTCGGCGCACAGCGCCTCGATACGCGGCCGCATCCCGGACACGACCCGCGGGGTGAAGCCCTTGGTGACCAGGCCGCGCAGCCGGGTGTGGTCCGGCGGCTCCATCCACAGGAAGGTGGACGGGAAGGCGTCGGCGGGCATCGTCGGGTGCAGCTGGTGGGCCTCGCGGTCGTGGCCCCAGTCCTGGTTGGCGAGGATCGCCGTGCAGTCCTGGTGGTTGGTGGCCAGTGGCAGCCCGAACGGCCCGTCGTGCAGCGGCCCGAGGGCGCGCATCTTCACGTACGTCGAGTACGGGTCGTGCCGGTTGGCCGGGTCGAACAGCTCGGCGAGCAGCCGCGCGGACTCGGTGCCGGCCGTCGACGCCCAGGCGGGCAGGTCGGCGGAGGCGGGCAGGTGGGTCGAGGC
>NZ_FZMO01000068.1 GCF_900197875.1 Frankia canadensis
CACACGGCCAACGCCGACGTCAACGCAGCACGCACCATCGCGGCCGGACGGGCCGTGGCCGCGCGGGGAGGCACCGGGTTGCCGGTGCCCGTGAACCGCGAACCTCAACACTGCGCACCTCCTCCGGTGGGTGTGTAGAAGTTGGAATCCCCCGCGTTCACGCGGGAGAGGACGTCAAGTGCGGAACCTTTCGGTGGTCGCGTCGGACACCGCGGAACTGGACACCGCGGAACCGGACACCGCGGGACCTGATGGGGCGTCGCGGGGCAGGACACGGGTGGTCGCCGCGAACAGCTGCGCCATCGGCGCGGCGGCGGGCAGGCCACGCCACTCGGCCAGGTGGACCTCGGGACCCGTCGGCGCCCGCACACCGAGCTCGGCGAGCACCGCCAGGCATCCGGCGACGTCGAGCTCCCCGTCGCCCGGCAGCAGGCGGGCCGACGCCGCCTCGCGGGCCAGGTCGTCGGCGGCCCGTGTGGGACCGTCGGCGAGCTGCACCAGCAGGACGGACGCCGGGTCGAGGCCACGCAGGTCGACGGCCGTACCGCCCGAACGGGCCAGGTGCCAGACGTCCACCACGAGTCCGGCGTTCGCCCGGCCGGCCGCAGCCAGCAGCGTGGTCGCCGCCGGCAGGTCGGGCAGGCCGGTGAAGGGGACGAACTCGAGGGCGACCCGCAGCCCATGCCCGGCGGCCTCGTCGCACAGGTGCGCGAAGGACGCGGCGTCGCGGTCCGGATCGGCCTCGCCGCCCGGCGCGTGGGCCGCGACGACCGTGGTGGCGCCCAGCGCACTCGCCACCTCGAAGACCTCCGCTCGGAACGCTGCGGGCGGGATCATCCCGCCCGTCAGGTCGGCCACGGGCGGCACCCAGTCGGCGGTCCACTCGACCGCCTCGAGGGTCAGGCCGTGCTCCTGGAACAGATCACGCATCGCCGCGAGGCTCATCCCGTCCCGCTGGCGGGCGTGGCGCCACACGTTGGGCCAGATCGTCAGCCCGTCGAACCCGGCCGCGGCCGCCGCCGCCACCTGCTCGCGCAGGGGCGTGCGGGGCAGGCAGCCGGAGAAGAACGTCACCATCCTGGACCTCCCGCGCTGCACGTTACATGTAACGTGCAGCGGGCGGTACCGGTTCGCGAGGCTCGCCCGGAACGTCGCGTACGACGGACGGTGGGTGACGAGACCGGTCCACGAGGGGTCTCCCGCCGGGCCGCCGGCGAGGGACGCTGGGCGGCCGCGACCGCGTGGAGGCGATGGGCACCCTCCTCTAACCTGGTCCCATGGCCATCTCCGCTCACCGGCGCGTGCGCCCGGTCTGGGTGGCCACCCTCCTGCTGCTGATCGGCCTGGTGGGAGGTCCGCCGGGCGCGGGTGGCCAGGGCGCGACGCATCTGGTCGAGCGGGCCCTGCCCGCCGCCGTGGCCGCCGTCGCCCCGGTCGGGCCGGCCGAGTCGGCCAGCGTCCGGCCCGACGCGAGGACCCTGCTCGCCGGGTCCTGGTCGCCCACGCAGCCCGGCCCCTTCGCGCTCGCCGCGACCGCGGCGGCGCTGGCGCTTCCCCTGGTCGCGCGCCGGCGGCGGATCACCCGTCGTGCTGGCCGCCCCGGCGAGGAGGGCCGCTTCCAGGCCGCCCGCGGCCCACCGCCCGTTCTCCCGGCGAGGTAGCACCCCACCGCGCGGGCCGCTGCCACGCCGCCGGATCCACCTTCATCCTTTTTCTGCCCGTCCGCCGCCGGTCGGTCGGCCACCGCGGGCCGCACGGGCTCGCCGTCGGCGAGTCCTGTGTCGCCGCGTCCCGACTGTGTCGCCACGTGCGGCCACGAGCGCGTCCGGCGTATCCGTGCCGATGCGCGCCCGCGGACTCGCGTGCCTGCCTCACCCCCGTCCGTGGCCGCGGCGCACCGGCCCTCCGTGCTGGGCACCAGGGGCTGGCGCGCGGGCCGCGGCGCGTCATGGCCCCGGGCTCCGGAGCTCCAGGTGTGCGGAGCTCCCTGTGACCGCCCGTGGGCCCGTGGGCGACCACCGGACGGCGGATCGGCGACTCCTGGAGCAGGGGAGAACGCAGATGCATTCCGACTTCGAATGGGGACAGGTACTCATCGCGCTCGTGCTGCTGGGCGCGATGTTCGTGGTGCCGATGCTGGTGATCTGGCGCGACCAGGTCCGTGACCTGCGCCGCTTCGGTCCGGCCGCGCTGTCCTGGCCGGTGCGCTACGGACCCGACGGGGAGGTCCACCGGGAGGGGACCACCTCGCCGCCCGCCGCCGCGGGGGTCGGCGCCCCGCCCCGGCCCGAGCCGCCGGCCCGGCGTCCGGCGTCCGCCGTGACGTCCGACACCCGCGGCTGAGAGCGGCCGAACGTGCGAGGGATACGGCGGCCCGCCCCGGTCGGTGGCCCGCCCGCCGCGGTGGTCGGGCACCGCCGGACGGACCGGCGCGGGTCGCCGGCCGGGCGTGCGCTGCTGGGCGCGGCGTTGGGGGCGTGCGCGGCGGTGGCCGGGTGCGCCGCCGCCGTCGGTGCCCGGTGGGAGAGCCTCGCTGTGATCGCGCTGCCCGCGCTGTTCGTGGGGCCGGTCCTGCCATGTCGGGCCGCCGCCCGGCTGGCCGGCTTCACCCTGGTGGCCGCCGCCCTCGTCGCGGCCGTGCACGCCGGGCGATCGGCCGACGGCGCCTCGGCCGGGGGATCGGCGATCGGGTGGCGCGTCGGACATCCGGCGCTGCTCGCGGTCGTCAGCGTCGTCGCATCGGCGGGGTCGGCGAGCTCACGTTCGGCGCGGGCGGCGGCGGGACGATCACGTGAAGGTCGCCGTGCTGACCGCCTCGCTGACCTCGGCCCTGCTCGCGAGCGGACTGCCGCGGCTGCGCTCCCGGGCGCACCTGCGGGTCGCCGGTCTGACCGACGGACGGACCGGCCGGCGTGGGAGTAGATTCGCCGCGCCGGCCGTCCGGGGGGTGCGGGTGGAACGGGACGTGCGGGTGGAGCGTCAGGCGAAGGCGTCGGCGAGCTCGGTGCGTAGCACGCGGCGCAGCAGCTTGCCGCTCTCGTTGAAGGGCAGGTCGGCGCGGAACTGGATGCGGTCCGGGGTGCGGCTGGACCGCAGCCGAGCGCGGACGTGCGCCTTCAGCTCGTCCTCGGAGACCTCGCCGACGATGACGACGGCCGCGGCGACCTGCTCGCCCCATTCCTTGTTCGGGATGCCGACGACGGCGGCCTCGAGCACGGCCGGATGCTCGAGCAGGACGGCCTCGATCTCGCCGGGGGAGAGGTTCTCGCCGCCGCGGACGATGACGTCGTCCAGGCGGCCGTGGACGAACAGATAGCCGGCGTCGTCGAGGTGACCCTCGTCGCGGGTCGGGAACCAGCCGTCGGCGTCCAGGGTGGTGCCGCGGCCGAGGTACTCGCCGGACACCTGCCCGCCGCGCACGCAGATCTCGCCGCGCTCGCCGGTGGGCACGAGCTCGCCGGCGGCGTCGCGGATGGAGACCTCCAGGGTCGGCAGCGGCCGGCCGACCGAGGCGAGTCGCGCCCGCACGGCGGGGTCGGTACTGGCGAAGGCGGCATGGTGGTCGTCGGGGCCGAGCACCGCGATGGTGCTGGAGGTCTCGGTGAGGCCGTAGGCGTTGACGAAACCGACGTGGGGCAGCAGTCCGACGGCGCGCTCGATCACGGGCAGCGGCATCGGGCCGCCGCCGTAGGACAGCGAGCGCAGCGAGGGCAGGCCCTGGCCGTCGGCCTCGACGATGTCGAGGATGCGCCCGAGCATGGTCGGGACGACCATGGCCTGGGTGACGGATTCGGCCCGGACGAGTTCGACCCACTCCTTCGGGTCGAACGCCTCGAGCTGCACCACGCGTCGGCCGGAGTACGTCGAGGACAACACGGCCGAGATGCCGGCGATGTGGTACGGAGGGACGCTGACGATCGCCGCCTCGTCCTCGGCGGCGCCGCCGAACTCGACGGTCGTGATGATGTACTCGGTGAGGTTGCTGTGCCGCAGGACGGCGGCCTTCGGCTCGCCGGTGGTGCCACTGGTGAACAGCAGCACGGCGATGTCGTCCGCGTCGCCGCCCCAGCCGTCGCCCTGCTCGCCGTCGGGATCCGCGGCGATCATGAGGGCTTCGGCCCGGGTGAGGTACTCGATGCCGTCGACCGGGCCGACGCGCTCGGCGACGCCGTCTCCGACGATGATCGTGGCAGGGGCGGTACGAGCGACGATGGCGCGCAGCTGGGGGTCGGCGAGCCGGTAGTTGATCGGTACGAACGGTTTGCCCGCGATCGCCGAGCCGAACAGGGTCAGCGGGACGGCAGGCGAGTTCAGGTCGATCAGCCCGATCCGCGTGCCCGGCCGGGCCGCCAGCGCCGCGCCCAGGCGACGCGCGCGGCGTCCCAGCTCCGCGAACGACGGCCCGTCCGCGGCGGGGCCGAGCGCGGTCCGGTCGGCCAGGCCGTCGGCGGCCATCTCGAGGAGCATGCCGAGGTGCATCGTGTCGACCCCGTCAGTCCGAGGAGGGCAGCGGCTTGGCGTCCTTGAGCGGCAGCGGCGTCTGCCCGATCGACAGCGACCCCTCACCGCCCTTCGTGCACAGCAGCTCCAGGCCGGTGTCGGTGTCCGCGAACCGCTTGCCCAGCTGCGTCCCGCCGGCGAACGCCGGGTCTAAGGCCAGACCGCCGGGCACGTCGTCGCCCAACGCGACCATCGGCTGACCGCCACAGCGCAGATCCACCGGGTCCTTCGCCGGCTTCACCACAATGATCTCCGTCGCGTCCACAGCCGACCGGAAACGAGCGCCCGGTTTGGTAGCAAGACTCATCTTTTTCCCATCCTGCGTTTCCCATCCTCCGCGTCGTACGTACCTGGTCCGGCAAGGACGGCACGCGTCCCCTTTTTCTACTGCCCGCACGGTTCAGGTGCCACCGGCCGCCGGGGCGGTGCCTCGACGGTGACGTGGTGTGCCGAACACGGAGCGGTGCGACAGAGGAAAATGGCATTCTCGGTATGGCAAAGGGTGGATGACTCACCCAGCGTCATCGGCACCATCGGCGTCGTCGGCCGGCGCCCCGTCGGGACCCGCCGGACCGCCGGTGTCCAGGTGGGAAGCGGCCAGCCGGGGCGGCTCCGGCCGGCGCGGTCCCACGGCCGGGCCGAGGGCGAGGTCGCAGCGCAACGACCGCAGCATGTCGTACTGCTCGCGGGTCGAGACGTCGCCGGCGACGGTGCGCACCCCGAGCTGGTGGGCGAAGTGCACGATCGCCGCGGCCGCCGCCTGCCGGACCGGATTGACGTCGACGCCGTCGACGTACGCACCGCTGATGCGCAGATACCCGAACGGAAAGTGGGGGACCTTCGACACGATCGGCCGGGTCGCGCCGTATTCTCCGATACAGACGGAAACGCCGAGGCCGGTGAGGCTCTGCAACACCGGCAGGACCGCTTCCTCGTCGGCCACGATCTCCTGTTCGGCGATCTCGAAGCACAGCCGGTAGCGGGCCCGCGCGCCGGTGCTGGCCAGCAGCACGTCCAGCTCCGGCACGAAGCGCGGCTCGACCAGGCAGGGCCCGGAGACCGCCATGAGCAGCAGCGGATGGCCGTCGGGGAGGGCACCGCCCTCCCATCGGGCGACGTCTCGGCAGGCCCGGCCGATCAGCCACCGGTCGATCGGCACCCGCAGCCCGATCTGCTCGCGCCCCGGCAGGAACCCCGACGGTGCCAGCAGCCCCCGCCGCGGATGCCGCCAGTGCGGCGTCGCCTCCGCGCCGACCAGCCCGTTCCCGACCTCGCGGATCGGCTGGTAGCGCAGGACGAGCTCCTGCGCGTCCACCGCCCGGCGCAGCTCGCCCTGCTCGGTGAGCCGTGCCACCAGCCGGGTGCGCATCGCCTCGTCGAACGCCGCCCGCCGACCGGGGCCGCGGCGTTTCGCGGTGTACATCGCGATGTCGGCGGCGCCCAGCAGGTCCTCGCCGCTGGTGGTCTCCGGCTCGGACAGCGCGAGGCCGACGCTCGCGGACAGCATCACCGTCTGCTGGTCCAGCACACACGGAGTGTCCAGCGTCGTCAGGATCCGGTCGGCGATCGCCTCGATGTCGTCGGGGGAGTCGATGTGCTCGCACAGGATCGCGAACTCGTCGCCGGAGAGCCGCCCGACCACGTCACCGGGCCGCACGGCGTGCTCCAGACGGGTCGCGGCCAGCCGCAGCAGATGGTCGCCAGCCTGGTGGCCGAGCGTGTCGTTCACGGTCTTGAAGCCGTCGAGGTCGATGAACAGCACCCCGATGCGGCTCTGGTCGGCGCGGGCCCGGCGCAGGGCGCGGTCCAGCCGGTCGAGCAGTGCGACCCGGTTGGGCAGGCCGGTGAGGCCGTCGTGCAGGGACTGTCGGCGGATGTCCTCCTCGGTCCGGAACCGCATCGCCGCGGCGCCGAGCACGGCGCCGACGGAGCGGACGAACTGTGCGTCCTGCTCGGTGAAGGGGGCGACAGAGGGCTGCCGGTCCACCTCGACGGCGGCCAGTGGATGGTCGCCCCGGCCCGTGGCGACGACGAGGCTGTGCCCGCCGACGGCGAGGCCGGAGGTCGCATCGGCGGGGCAGAGGTCGGCGTCGGAGTCCACCGCGCGCTCGACGGTCTCCGCCAGGCGCGGCCCGAGCGACGCCGGCTCAGGCTCCGGGCCCGACTCCGGGCCCGACTCCGGACCCGTTGTCGGGGCGCGGGCGCGGGGCGGCGCCTGCCGCGTCACGGCGGCCAGCAGCCGGGTCCGATTCCCCGCGCCGTCGAGCTCGTGGATACGGACCGTGTCGGCCCGCAGATGGCGGGCAAGAAGGCTCGCGGCGTGCTGCCACAGCGCGGTGGCGCTCAGCGACTCCAGCGCCTGCTGACCCAGACTGGCGATCAGCGACTGCTCCACGGACCGGGTGCGCAGGGTGGCCAGCAGGCGCTGGTGCTCGGTGACGTCGGTGGCCACGCAGGTGAGGTAGCTGACCTCGCGATCCCGTCCGAAGATCGGCACCATGTGCAGGTCATAGCAGCGCGTCAGCACGTCGATGACCTGGTGTACCGGCTCGCCGCCCAGTGCCCGGCGCAGCAGCGCGACGGCCACGGGCATGTCGGCGAACAGCTCGAACGCCGAGGTGTCGGGGTGGCGCGAGATGCGGGAGGCCACCGCGTCCATGAGGCCCTTGCTCGCCAGGACCATGCCGTCGCGGTCGACGAGGAACATCGATACCGGGGTGTTGTCCAGGATGAGGCGCAGCCGCTCGTTCGCGGCGATCTCGTCCGAGATGTCCTGCAGCTGGATGAGGAGCGCGCCGTCGCCGTCCGCCGCCGGCAGGCGGGCGGAGCTCACGACGGCGTGCACGACGCTGTGGTCGGGGCGCAGCAGTCGGACGAGCCGCCGGCGCGACGAGTTCGCCTCCGGGCGGTGGATCTCCTGGTGCCACAGGGCACGCTCCTCGGGCACGGCCACGTCCCGCCAGCGGAGGCCGATCAGCTCCGGTTCCGGCCGGCCGAGCAGGACGCACGCCGCCTCGTTGACCCGCTGGATGCGTCCCGTCCCCGGATCGGTCACGGTGACCGCGAGATCGAGCAGTGTGAACAGGTCGAGACGTTCCTCCACCAGGACTCCTCACCGCTCCCGCCGGGTGACCACCACGTCCGTACCCGGAGCGTCCTGGCGCCATGCGGTTCGGAGGGGCGTCCACGCCCGTCTGACTACGGAAAGTAGTGACGCTGGGGAGTGAAGTGGGGCCGGCCCGCCACCGTCGGCGGACAGAGGCGGACCGGACCGGGCGGGCCGGTCAGGCCGGACATGCCCGGTTAGGGGGCGGTCAGGGAGCGATGTCCAGGACGATCTTGCCGATCGCCTGCCGGTTCGCCACCAGGGCGAGGGCGGCCGCGGCCTCGTCGAGCGGATAACGGGCGCCGATGCGGGGCGCGAGCTTGCCGTCGGCGAGCAGGTCACCGAGCTCGGCGCGATCGCGGGCGGCGAGTTCGGGCTCGTTGAGCTCGAGGCCGGCGTTGCCGAAGCCGAGGATGGTCATGCCCTTGAGCAGCACGAGGTTGAGCGGGATCTTCGGGATCTCGCCGCTGGCGTAGCCGATCGTGACGAACCGGCCGCCCCAGCCGAGCGTGCGCAGCGCCGGCTCCGCCCACCGGCCGCCGACCGGGTCGAGCACCACGTCCGCCCCGCCGCACGCGGCGCGGATCGCGTCCCGCAGCGGCTCGCGTTCGTAGTCGATGAGATGCGTGGCGCCCTGGTCCCGGCAGACGGCGAGCTTCTCCGGGCTCGACGCCGCGGCGACCACCGTGGCCCCGAGCAGCGCGCCCACCTCCACCGCCGCGAGGCCGACCCCGCCGGCCGCGCCGAGGACGACCAGCCGCTCCCCGGCGCGCAGCTCGGCGACTGACCGCAGCGCGTGGTAGGCGGTCAGGTGACACACCCAGGTCGCCGCGGCGACGGCGAGGTCGACCGTTTCCGGCACCGGGGTGAGCGCGGACTCCGGGACCGCGGCGAACTCGGCGAACGCGCCGCTCGCCGCCGTGTTACCGGTAACCATCCCGGCCACCCGGTCGCCGACCCGCACGCGGCCCACGCCGGAACCGACCTCCGCGACGACCCCCGCGAACTCGGCGCCCAGCACGAACGGCGGTGCCACGGCCACCTGATACCGGCCCGCCATGATCAGGACGTCGGGCAGGTTGACCCCGGCCGCGTGGATGCGCACCAGCGCCTCGCCGGGACCCGGCCGCGGCCTGTCCACCGCCTCCACCGAGAGGGCCCCCGGCTCGCCGAGCTGGCGACAGACGGCGGCACGCATCGTCGTATCTTCCACGATCCGCAGTATCACATCGGCGCAGGCGCAGGCGCAGGCGCAGGCGCAGGCGCGGGTGCTGGGTCACGAGGCGGCCCAGGCCGCGCGCGGGCCGTGGCGCACGGGTTCGGTGGCTTCGGAGCATCCTGCGGCGCCGCATGATTGGGTGGGCCGTGGGCCGTGGGCCGTGGGCCGTGGGCCGTGGGCCGTGGGCCGTGGGCACGGGCGTCGACAGGGACGGGACGGGAGCGCGATGGACCTGCATCTCGCGGGGCGGGTGGTGCTGGTGACCGGCGGTTCCGACGGTCTCGGCGCCGCGCTCGTGCGGACGCTGGCCGCCGAGGGCGCGCGGGTGGCCTTCTGCGGGCGGGACGAGGCACGCCTGCTCGCCGTCGCCGAGCAGGCCGCGCAGGGCCCCGGGGAGGTCCTGCCGATCGTCGCGGACGTGCGTGACCCGGACGCGCTCGCTCGCTTCGTCGACGCCGCCGCCGACCGCTGGCATGCCGTGCACGGCCTGGTCAACAACGCCGGGGCGAGCAGCGCCGGGCCGTTCGAGACGCAGGACGACGACGTCTGGCAGGCCGATCTGGATCTCAAGCTGTACGCGGCGGTCCGTGCCTGCCGGCTCGTGCTGCCGCACCTGCGCCGGGCCGGGGGCGGCGCGATCGTCAACTCGCTGTCGGTGACGGCCCGCGCGCCCGGCGCGGCCTCCATGCCGACGTCGGTGACCCGGGCCGCCGGACTCGCCCTGACCAAGGCGCTGTCCAAGGAGTTCGGTGCGGACGGGGTGCGGGTCAACGCGATCCTCGTCGGCCTGGTGCGCAGCGGCCAGTGGGAGCGGGTCGCCGCGGGCCAGGGCGTCCCCGTCGACGAGCTGTACGCGCGGATGGGGACGGCGTCGGGCATCCCGCTGGGCCGGTTCGGCCACGCCGAGGAGTTCGCCGACCTGGTGGCCTTCCTGGTGTCCGACCGTGCCGCCTACCTCACCGGTACGGCGATCAACCTCGACGGCGGCATGAGCCCGGTCGCCTGAGGCGGCCGGGCCGTCCCGTCTCGGTGAGCGCCGCCGCCACCGTCAGCTCGGGGCGGTGAACGGCAGGCGGACCTGGAAGCGGGTGTCGCCGGGGACCGACTCGACGCGCAGGTCGCCGTGATGCTTCTTGACGACGATCCGCCACGAGATGTCCAGGCCGAGTCCGGTGCCCTCGCCGACCGCCTTCGTCGTGAAGAACGGCTCGAAGATCCGGTCCCGGATCGCCGGGTCGATGCCCGGCCCGGTGTCGCCGATCTCGACGACGAGGCTGTCGTGGTCGGCGAAGGTGCGCACGGTCAGCACGCCGCGGTGGTCCATCGCCGACACCGCGTTGTCGATCAGGTTGGTCCAGACCTGGTTGAGCTCGGCGGCGTAGGCGGGGATCGGCGGCAGGGTCCGGTCGTAGTCCCGGCGGATGTCGACATTGTCGCCGATCTTGCGGCCCAGCATGATCAGGGTGCTGTCGAGCAGCTCGTGGATGTCGACGGTCTGGAACGGCGCCCGGTCCATCTGCGAGTACTGCTTGGCGGCGGTGACGAGCGAGGAGACGCGGGTGGTGGAGTCCTCGATCTCGCGCATGAGCATCTCGCTCTCGACCGTGTAGGTCAGCCAGCGCACCGCCCCCTCGACCACGCCCGCGGGCACCGAGGCGGCCACGTGGTCGAGCCAGTCGATGTCCAGCCCGGCCTGCACGAAGATCGGCGCGATGTCCCAGGCGTCGCCGATGCCGTGCTCGTCGAGCCAGTCGCCGAGGGTGTCCTCGCGGTCCGACGTCTCGATCGGGGTCAGCGACGGTGCCTTCGCCACCCGCTCCACCGCCTCCTCCTGCAGGCGGACCAGCGACTCGAGCTCCGGGCGTTCGTAAGGGCCGGCCGCGATCATGCCGAGCTTGTGGCGCATGCCGGCGACCCGCTCGCGCAGCGCCGCCGTCGCCCGCACGGCCGCGGCGGCCGGGTTGTTCAGCTCGTGGGTCAGCCCCGCCGACAGCGAGCCGAGCGCGAGCAGCCGCTCCCGCTGGCCGACCATCTGCTGGGTGCTCTGCATCCCGAAGAACAGGCCCTCGAGCATGTGCAGGGCCATCGGGAACCACTCGCGCATCATCACGGCCACGTCCTCGGCGTCGAGGACGAAGAAGCGGCTGGGCTCGGTGACCCGCATCGAGTTCTTGTAGAGCTGGGGCATCCGGTCGCCGAGGTAGGCGTGCCACGCGCCGGCGTACACCCCGCGCTGGTCGGTGCGCACGACCTCCACGTCGTCGGCGCCGACCCGGCTGGACAGCACCAGCGCGCCCTCGATGAGCACGTAGAAGCAGGTCGCCGGGTCACCCTCGGCGTAGACGGGCCCGGGCTCGAGCAGCTCGACGTGCCCGCGCTCGCACAGCCAGTCCAGCTGGTCGTCGGCGAGCTTCTCGAACAGGAACAGCGTGCGCAGCTCCGCGGCGCTGCACGGCGTCGTCGTCATGGTCATCCTCCCCGGGCGGTCGTCCGCGTGGCGCGACGGCGTCAGCGCTTCTCGAGATAACGGTGGACGAGCGCGATCGCCATCGCGCCCTCGCCGACCGCGGAGGCGACCCGCTTCACCGACTCGGCGCGGGCGTCCCCGGCGACGAACACGCCCGGGACGGACGTCTCCAGGTGGTACGGGTCGCGGTCCAGCGCCCAGCCGCTCGGCCGCAGCCCGTCGACGATGAGGTCCGGCCCGGCCAGGACGAACCCGCGCTCGTCGCGGTGCAGCACACCGTCGAGCCAGCTGGTGCGTGGCGCGGCACCGATGAAGACGAACAGCCAGTGGGTGTCGACGGTCTCGGTCTCGCCGCTGGCACTGTTACGCAGGGTGATCCGCTCCAGGTGGCCGTCGCCCTCGACGCCGACGACCTCGGTGCAGGTCCGCACGGTGATCGCGTCGACCGCGGCGATCTGCTGGATGAGGTAGTGCGACATCGACGCCTCCAGCGACGGCCCGCGCACCACCAGGGTGACGCGGCGGGCGTGCCGGGCGAAGTGCATCGCCGCCTGGCCGGCGGAGTTCGCCCCGCCGACGATGTAGACGTCCTGGCCCGAGCAGGACGGCGCCTCGGTGAGCGCCGAGCCGTAGAACACCCCGCGGCCGGTGAACTCGCTGACCCCGGGGGCGGCGAGCTGGCGGTAGGACACCCCGGTGGCGAGCACGACGGCGTGCGCGGAGATCTCCTGCCCGTCGTCGAAGCGCACCGTGCGGGCCGGGCCGTTGACCTCGAGGGCAACGGCGTCGCGGGTGGTCAGCACCTCGGCACCGAACTTCACCGCCTGCCGCCGCGCCCGGTCGGTGAGCTGCGCGCCGGAGACGCCGTCCGGGAAGCCGAGATAGTTCTCGATCCGCGAGCTCTGCCCGGCCTGGCCGCCGGTGGCCATCCGCTCGACGAGCACGGTGCGCAGCCCCTCGGACGCCGCGTACACCGCCGAGCCGAGCCCCGCCGGGCCGCCGCCGATCACCACCACGTCGTAGAAGTCCTCGGTCGGGGTGGTGCTCAGGCCCACCCGGCCGGCGAGCTCCGCGTCCGTCGGGTCGGTGAGCGTCACGCCGTCGGGGGTGATGACCACGGGCAGCGCGTCGGGCGACGCCTCGGCCGCGGCGAGCAGCCGCGCGCCCTCCGGCTCCTCCGACAGGTACCAGCGGTAGGGCACCTGGTTGCGGGCGAGGAAGTCGCGCACCTCGTAGGACCGCGCCGACCAGCGGTGCCCGACCACCCGGGTCTCGGCGGCGGTGTCGTGGTCGGTGCCGACCCAGGCCTCCAGCAGGGCGTCGACGACCGGGTACAGCTTCTCCTGCGGCGGGTCCCACGGCTTGAGCAGATAGTGGTCGAGGTCGACGACGTTGATCGCGTCGATCGCCGCGGTCGTGTCGGCGTAGGCGGTCAGCAGCACGCGCCGCGCCGCCGGGTACAGGTCCATCGCCTGTTCGAGGAACTCGATGCCGTTCATCGCCGGCATCCTGAAGTCGGCGAGCAGCACGGCCACCCGGTCGCCGCGCAGCTTCATTTCGCGCAGCGCCTCCAGCGCCTGCGGCCCCGAGTCCGCGCGCACGATCCGGTACCGCTCGCCGTACTGGCGGCGCAGGTCACGAGCGACGGCGCGGGACACACTCGGATCGTCGTCGACGGTCACGATGGCCGGTCGCGCCCGGGCCCGGGACTCCGCCGGCCCCGGTACCGGCGCGGCGCTGCTGCTGGGGGGCGTGCCCTCGGCGCGCGGTGCGGCCTGCGTTGCCGGTTCGGTCGTCATGGGTGCCCCCTGGGGAGATCGATGGCTGGCGCGTCGCGGACGCCTCGGGCGCGGTTCACGGCCTGCCGGCGGCGCCGTCCCTACCCCCGGGGGCGGACCGGCGCGCCGGGCGGCCCGCCCGCACACCGCCACATTCAGCGAGTCTATGGTCCGCAGGGGCGGGGAGCAGGCACGAGCGGGAAACCACCTCGAACCGGCGGAGGTCGCCATGAAGCGGACCACGAGTGGCCGGCGGCCGTCGGCTCACTCGGCCGGGGGCCGGCACCGAGGCACCCGGGGCCAGGCCGGACCCCCGCCGAACGAAAGCCGGGTGTCGGGTACTCGTCCGTGGCCGAATATTCATTCCGGCCATTCCCGTTCGTACGATGGACCGGTGTACGGGAAACGGGTCTCCCCAGAGTGGAGGGCGGCCATTGTCGCTGTCGTGGTCGTGACAACCCTACTGGTTCTGCTCGTGGTACACGGGCGGACCGGAGCCGCTGGTGGAACGGCCGCCAGAGCATCTGGGGGATCGACCGCGGCGGGTTCACCCGGACTGTCCCCGGACGGCTCCTGTGGCCCGGGCCCAGCGCGGATTCCACTGACGGCCGGGGTCCACACGTTCGCCTACCATGGGACGTCACGTCACTACCGGTTGTCGATTCCCACGCATTATGACGGCCGCCGCGCCTATCCACTGCTCTTTGACTTCCACGGTTTCAAGGCGGACGGCGTGCTGGAGGAACAACGGTCGAGAATGGGCGCGGTCGGCCCCGCCCGGGGATTTCTCGTCGTGACCCCGGACGCACTCGGAGTGCCGACGCGGTGGAACACGCCGGGGGATCCGGTCAAAGCCGATGACCTGGGTTTCGTCGACGCGCTGCTGACCGATCTCGGCGGCCGCTTCTGCCTGGACGCCCGGCGGGTCTACGCCACCGGCCACTCCAACGGCGCGGAGTTCGCCGCGGCGCTGGTCTGCCATTCCGGCCGCTTCGCCGCCGTGGCGATGGTCTCCTCGACGTCGGAGGCCCGCTGCCCGGCGGGACGCGCCCCGGCGACGATGGCGGTGCACGGCACGGCAGATCCCTCGGTGCCCTACGACGGTGGCCTGGTCGTCGGTGCCACCGTGCCGGTTCCCGCGGCGCCGGTCGTCATGCGCGGCTATGCCGGCCGGTACGGCTGCGACCCGCTGCCGGCGAGCACGCAGCCCGCCGCCGGCGTCGTCGCGCTGCGCTTCACCGGCTGCGCCGCCGGCTCGGAGGTCCTGTTCGACACCGTGGTCGGCGGCACCCACTTCTGGCCGTCGAGCCCGGAGGCGCGCCGCGATCCGCACACCTCCGCCGCTGGCAGGACCTTCGACGCCACCGGCGCGATCCTCGACTTCTTCACCGCGCATCGCGCGCCGGCACCGTCGACGACGCGGCCGACGCTGGCGGCAGGGCCGGCGGGTCAGTGAGGGTCCGCTTGACTACCATGCCGGTCCCGTTGACCGCCGCTGCGGGTAGCCCTGCAGGATGAGCTGCGCGGCGGCCTCCGAGTAGTGGCCGGTGCTGGTGAGCTGTACGCCGTTCTGGATCCACCAGTCGGTGAACTCCTCCAGCACGCGGGCGAGGTCGAAGCTCCCGTCGAGCGGACGAAGGTGCGCGGGTCGGTGGCGATGCTGTCCTGGTCGTCCGACCTGCCGCGCGGTCGCGATGAGGCGAGCGTCAGGGCCACCGGGCGGTCGTGCGCGCTGACCCGCCGGCGCGCCACGTCGACCGTGAGGCCGCCGGCCCGCAGCACGCCCGATGCCGCGGTCCCCGCCGTGCGCCGCAGCACCGCGCGCAGGCGGACGACGAGCTCCCGCGGGGAGAACGGCTTCGTCAGGTAGTCGTCCGCGCCGAGTTCGAAGCCGAGGATGCTGACCGGGTCGGCGGTCGCCCTCCCAGCTGCCGTCGGGATGACGCACGTAGAGCTCACCCGCGTACACGGCGTGGGCCTCGGCGGCGGCCACGTGCTCGAAGGCGGCGCGGATGCGGCCCAGGCTCATCCCGGCGCGGCGCAGGGCCACGATCACCCGCAGTTCCGTCAGGTCACGCCCGGCATCGCGGACCAGTCCCGAGCGCCGCCAGTGCGCCACCTGGCGCGGGGTGATCCGGGAACCGGGCAGTCGCGGGCGGTCCGCGGGGGGTTCCCGCGACGCGGGCTCGTCACCCGTCATGTCGCCGAATGTAGCCTCCCGCCCTTGGCGTCCCACCTCTCGGGCCCGACCTTCGTACGCTGAACGGATGACCGATCGTCTGTACTTCCGCCAGCTGCTGTCTGGCCGCGACTTCGCCGTCGGTGATCCGGTTGGTACCCAGATGGTGAACTTCGTCTACCTCGTGGGGGATCGGGAGACCGGCGAGGCGGTGGTCGTCGACCCGGCCTACAAGGTCGATGACCTGATCGATCTGGCCGCCGCCGACGGCATGCGGCTCACCGGCGCACTCGTCACCCACTACCACGCCGACCACGTGGGCGGGTCCGCGTTCGGCCTGGAGATCGAGGGCGTCCGCCAGCTCCTCGCGCGGGAGAGCCTGCCCGTCCACGTCAACCGGGACGAGGCCGAGTGGGTGCGCCGCGCGACCGAGGTCTCCGCCTCCGACCTCGTCGAGCATGACGACGGCGATGTGGTGATGGTCGGGCAGATCCCGATCCAGCTGCTGCACACCCCCGGCCACACCCCCGGCAGCCAGTGCTTCCTCATCGACGGCCGCCTCGTCGCCGGCGACACGCTGTTCCTGGAGGGCTGCGGTCGGATGGACCTGCCCGGCGGGGACGCGGGCCTGATGTACGACAGCCTGCGTCGCCTGGCCGGCCTGCCGGACGCGACCGTGGTGTTCCCCGGGCACCAGTACTCGCCGAAGGCGTCCGAGGACCTGTCCGTCGTCAAGCGGATGAACCACGTCTTCCGGCCGGCGAGCGCCCAGCAGTGGAAGGCGATGCTCGGCGTCGGCTGACGGGCGGGTTCTCGGTTGGCGGTTGTCAGTTGGCGATCGGTGGGAGAAGGGCGGCGATCATGACGGCGCCGACGGGTGTCGAGCGGGCCGCGGTCGGTGTGGGACCGATCCGGACGGTGTGCCTGCAGCTGGCCTGCCCGGACGGCGAGCCGGCCGCGGACAGGGTGCGGCGGGTCCTCGCCGAGCTGCGTGCCGTCGAGGCCGACCTGGTCGTGCTGCCCGAGCTGTGGGCGACCGGGTACTTCCACTTCGACGACTACGCCGCGCAGGCCGAGCCGCTGACCGGCCCGCTGGTCAGCGCCCTGCGGGCGGCCGCCCGGGACGGCCGGTTCCACCTGGTCACGGGCAGCCTCGTCGAGCGGGCCGAGGATGGCCGCCTGTTCAACACCTCGGTGCTCGTCGACCCGGCCGGCGAGATCCTGCTGACCTACCGCAAGATCCACCTGTTCGGCCACGAGTCGGACGAGGCCAGACTGCTGACGCCGGGCACGTCAGCCCCGGCAGCCCCGGGAGGCAGCACGTCGGCCTCGGCCGAGCTGGGGGGGAGCACGTCAGCGCCGGGCGTGCCGGGGCGGGCCGCGGTGCCGTACGCGCCGACGGTGGGCAGCGCACTCGGTCGGGTCGCGCTGGCGACCTGCTACGATCTGCGCTTTCCCGAACTGTTCCGGCTCTACGCCGACGCCGGGGCCGAGCTTGTCGTGGTCGTCTCCGCGTGGCCGGCGGACCGGTTGGCGCACTGGCGGGTGCTCGCCCGGGCCCGTGCCATCGAGAACCAGGTGTACCTCGTCGCCTGCAACGCGGCCGGCCGGCACGCGGGCCGCGAGCTCGCCGGTGCGAGCGTCGTCGTCGACCCGTGGGGCGAGGTGGTGGCCGAGTGCGACGCGCGCGAGGGGCGGCTGTGTTCCGAGCTCGACCCGGCCCGGGTGGCCGCGGTGCGCGAGGCGTTCCCCGTGCTCACCCATCGTCGGGTCGGCGTCGCACCGGGGCTGGCCTGACCCCTGACCCGGGTCCCGCGGGACCAGGAGACGCGCGGCGGGATCGCGGGGCAGTGGCGCCGCGTCACCAGAGCCGGTAGGCGACCTCGCCGTGCTGGGTGGTGTCGAGCCCCTCGACCTCCTCGTCCGGCGTGACCCGCAGCCGGTGCACCAGCCGGACTGCCCCGGCGATGAGCAGCGACGCGACGAACGAGTACGCCACGACCGCGACCACGGCGACCGCCTGTTCCCGCAGCAGGCCGGCGTCGCCGCCGTAGAACAGGCCGTCGCGCCCACCGACGTCGCTGCAGCCCAGCAGGCCGATGAGCAGGGCGCCCAGCGCGCCGCCGACAAGGTGCACGGCGCCGACGTCCAGGGCGTCGTCGATGCCGACCTTGCCTTTGATGGCGGTCGCCAGCGCGCAGGCCCCGCCGGCGAGGAAGCCGATGACGATCGAGCCCATCGGCGTCACGTACCCCGCGGCCGGCGTGATGGCGACCAGCCCGGCCACCGCACCGGAGGCCGCGCCGAGGGTGGAGGCCATCCCGTCCCGGATGCGTTCCACGATGATCCAGCCCAGCAGGGCGCAGGCCGCCGCGGTGTTGGTGTTGATGAACGCGTTGCCGGCGAGCCGGCCGGCGCTCAGGGCGGAGCCGGCGTTGAAGCCGAACCAGCCGAACCACAGCAGCCCGGCGCCGAGCAGCACGAAGGGCACGTTGTGCGGGCGGAAGTCGCCCGTCGGCCAACCACGGCGGCGACCCAGCACGATCGAGATCGCGATCGCCGCCGCCCCGGCGTTGGCGTGCACGACCGTCCCGCCGGCGAAGTCCTCGGCGCCGTGCTTGTACAGCCAGCCGGTGGGGGAGAAGACCCAGTGCGCGACCGGGCCGTAGACCAGCACCGACCACAGCGAGATGAACATCACGAAGGCGCTGAACCGGAACCGGTCCGCGCTCGCGCCCGTGATGAGCGCGGGCGTGATGACGGCGAACATCAGCTGGAAGCAGACGAACACCACCGGCGGGATCGTCTGGGCCGCGGGCCCGGTGTAGCCGGCGACCTGGCGGTCCAGGTGCGCGAGGCCGACCTGGTCGAACCCGCCGATCAGGCCGTTCGCCCCACCGAATGCCAGGCTGTACGTCACCAGCACCCAGAGCACGCTGACGATGCCAATGCAGAAGAAGTTCTGCATGATCATGCTGAGGACGTTCTCGACGCGGACCATCCCGCCGTAGAAGAAGGCGAGGCCGGGCGTCATGAGCAGGACGAGGGCGGCGCTGGACAGCACCCACGCCGTGTCGCCGCTGTTGATCGTCCTGAAGTCGAACGGCATGTCGCTCCCGTCCCCCGCCGCGGGCGCCGCGCCCGCATCGCGACTCGGAGCGTCGTCACTGGTCATTTCCTGTCCATGACGATGCCGTGTCGGGCGGGTAAAGGTCCCAATTTGGGTGCCCATGGTGACAGGGGGCGTGGGGACGGGTGACGCCGCCCGTCCGCCCGCCCGTCCGTCCGCCCGTCCGTCCGTCCGTCGGTGGCGCGGGCGTGGGAGGCTGGTCCCGTGCCGAGCCCCGCCCGCCCGTCGCCGCCTCCGCTGTCCCGCGGCCCGGAGTTCGCCGAGTTCTGGCGGGAACGGCACCTGTGCAGCCTGACCACCGTGCGCCCGGACGGGAGCGTGCACGTCGTCGCGGTCGGCGCCACGCTCGACGCCGACACCGGCCTCGCCCGGGTGATCACCGGCGGTGGGTCCCGCAAGGCGCGCATCATCGCCGCGGGCCCCGCGACGGGCACCCCCGTCGCCCTGTGCCAGATCGACGGGCGCCGCTGGTCGACGCTGGAGGGCCTGGCCGTCGTGCGCGACGATCCTGCCAGCGTGGCCGAGGCCGAGCGCCGCTACGCGCTGCGCTACCGCCAGCCGCGGGTCAACCCGGCCCGGGTCGTGCTGGAGATCCGCGTCACTCGGGTGCTTGGCAGCGTCTGACGCGGACGCCGTCCGGCTGCTGTCCCTTCCGCGCACTCGCGTCCGCGCCCGCCGCGTCCGCGCCCGCCGGATCCTCGAGCGCCGCGTCGACGCTCGCCGCGATGCCGTCGAGCAGCCACTCGAGGCCCTCCTCGAAGCGCTCCCGCGCGTCCGTCTCGGAGGCCACGACGATCGACATGGGCAGCTGGGCCAGGTGCGGGTGGTCGCCGCTGCCGAGCACGTCGGCCAGGTAGGACTGGAGCACGCCGGGCTCGTACGCGTCGCGGGCCTGGCGTTCGTGCAGCTCGGTGGCGACGTGGCCGAGGGTGTACGTGTCGATCGCGCGCAGCAGGGCGACCCGGCGCCGCGGGGGGAGCGGGAGCTCGGCGACGGCGGCCGCCGACTGCTCGGCGTGGCGCAGCGCGTTCGGTCCGAGCAGGGGATGTCCGGCGTGGATGCGCAGCATCCACGGATGTCGCAGGCTGCTGTCCCGGGTGCGGTGGGCGATCGCACGCAGCGCGTCGCGCCACCGCGCGGGCAGCGGCTCGGGCACGAGCACCTCGGCCGCGATGTGGTCGGCCATGAGCGCGAGCAGGCCATCCTTGCGGGCGATGTGGGAGTAGAGCGTCATCGGCCGGGCGTCGAGGGCGGCGGCGACCCGGCGGATCGAGACGGCCTCGATCCCCTCGGCGTCGGCGATCGCGATCGCGGCCTCGACGATCGCCTCGCGGGTGAGCGCGGGCCGGCGCCGCGCGGTGGGCTTGGTCCACACCAGATCGACGGCACTCGCCACGACGTCCATGTCCAGCGCCGGATCGGCCGCCGGCTCGAGGGCCGGGCCGCCGCTACCGCCGGTCTGGTCGCCCATGCCTCGAGGTTACGCGGGAGTCGGAGACCGAGACACGCTATCGAAACCGAGTCGACGTATCGGTAAGCGAGACGGTGTATCGTTCTGCGTGCACGTTTCGTGTGTCCGGCTTCGCCTGGCTTCGGCTCCCGGCTGTCGACCGGCGCGAACGATCGCGGAGGTGGTCATGGCATCGCAGGCATCGAGCGCGGCCGAGGACGCGGGGGCGGGTGGCGATCCCGAGCGCCTCGATCCCGCGCTCATCCGGCTGGCGCTGATCGTCCTGGCCGGCACGGTCGTGGTGCAGCTCGATGCCACGATCGTGTCCGTCGCGCTGGAGACGCTCGGCCGCTCGTTCCACGCCGGTGTCGCGACGATCCAGTGGGTCAGCACGGCGTACCTGCTGGCCCTCGCCGTGGTCATCCCCCTGACCGGCTGGCTGGTGGACCGCTTCGGCGGCCGGCGGATGTGGCTGATCGCGCTGGCACTGTTCCTGGCCGGATCCGCGCTGTGCGGGGCGGCCTGGTCGGCGGGCAGCCTGATCGCGTTCCGGATCGTCCAGGGCCTGGGCGGCGGCCTGCTGCTGCCCCTGATGCAGACGATCCTCGCGCAGGCCGCAGGCCCGCGACGGCTGGGCCGGCTGATGGCGACCGTGGCCGTGCCGGCGCTGCTCACGCCGGTGCTCGGGCCGGTGGTCGGCGGCGTCCTCGTCGACTCGCTGAGCTGGCGGTGGATCTTCCTGATCAACGTGCCGGTCTGTGTCATCGCCTTCGCGCTGGCCTGGCGGTGGATGCCGCCGCTGCCCGGTGCCGGCCACCAGGCCTTCGACGGCCTCGGCTTCGCGCTGCTGTCGCCCGGGCTCGCTGCGGTGGTCTACGGCTTCTCGGAGGCGGGCCGGCGGGGCGACTTCGCGGATCCGCGGGGCCTCGTGCCGCTGGTCGTCGGGGTGCTGCTGCTGGTCGCCTTCGCGGTCCACGCCCTGCGGATGCGGGGTGTCCCGCTCATCGACCTGCGCCTGTTCCGCTCGGCGCCGTTCAGCGGGTCCGCCGGGCTGATGTTCCTGTTCGGCATCTCGCTGTATGGCGCGATGTTCCTGCTTCCCCTCTATGAGCAGCAGGTGCGGGGCCGCGGGGCGACCGATGCCGGGCTGCTGCTCGCCCCGCAGGGCCTGGGCATGATGATCGCGATGATCCTGCTCGGCCGGGTGGTCGACCGGACCAGCCCTCGGCTGCTGGTCCTCATCGGCCTCTCCCTCGCGATCCTGGGCTCGGTGGCGTACACCCAGATCGGTACCGACACCAGTGAGCTGCTGCTCGGTGCGTCCCTGGTCGTCCGGGGCATGGGGCTCGCGGCGGCGACCATTCCGGTCATGTCGGCCGCCTACACGGGTCTCGCGTCGGCGCAGATCCCGCGGGCGACCTCCGCGGTGCGGATCTTCCAGCAGATCGGCGGCTCCCTGGGCACGGCCGTGCTGGCGGTGGTCCTCGCGCATGAGCTGCGCGGCGCGGGGTCACCCAACCCGGCGACGCAGGCCCACGCCTTCGCGGTGTCCTTCTGGTGGACGCTCGGCGCCACCGTCGTCGCCCTCCCCTGCGCGCTTCTCCTGCCCGGTCGGGTGGTGCTCGACGATGGTCCGCAGGCCGCCGAGACCGGGAAGCCCGTGGACGCCACGCCGGATGACGTGGCGTCCGCCGTGGCGGAACCTTCCGTGTCTCTGCCTGGTCAGGAGGCGGCGCCGTCCGCCGAGCCGGGTTCGCATGCCGCCCGGTCCGGGTGATCTCAGCGTCGCGCGGGTTCCACGAGCTCCGTGGACTCACGCCAGGGCACCGTGACGCTGACCAGGGTCGGACCGCCGGGCGGGCTGTCCACGACGAGCGTGCCGTCGACCGCGTCCACGCGTTCGGTCAGCCCGGCGATACCCGAGCCGCCGCGGGGATCCACCCCGCCCACCCCGTTGTCGCCGACCTCCAGGACGAGGGTGGCCCCACCGTCCACCCGGCGTAGCTCCACGGTGGCGGCCTCGGCCCGGCTGTGCTTGCTGATGTTGGTCAGCAGCTCCGACGCGGCGAAGTAGAGCATGGTCTCCACCGCCGCGGCCGGGCGGCTGTCCAGCGTGACGGCGGCGCGGGTCGGCACGGTGCAACGGGCGGCCAGGGAGACCAGTGCCGCGGGCAGGCCGCGGTCGGTCAGGATCGCCGGGTTGATACCGCGGGCGAGATCGCGCAGCTCCTGGAGCGCCAGCTTCGCCTCCCCGTGTGCCTCGGCCACCATCTGCGCCGCGGCGTGCGGATCGTCGGCGAGCTTCTCCTTCGCCATTCCCAGCCCCATCGCCAGAGTGACGAGGCGGGCCTGGGCGCCGTCGTGCAGGTCGCGCTCGATGCGGCGCAGGTCGGCCGCGGCCGAGTCGACGAGGGTCCCGCGGTCCCCCTCCAGCTCCCGGATCCGCCGTTCGACCGACTCGGAGGGGGAGAGTAGACCGCGGATCATCGCTCGATCCACCGCCACCAGCGCCCGGGTGGCCCAGGGGAGTACCACCCACCCGACCGTGACCAGCACAAGCGCGGCCACGAAGCTGATGATGCTCCACGGCAGCCGGATGAACAGGTAGAGCGCGTGGCGCCAGGCCACCGGGTCGCCCAGCGCCGCGAAGGTGGCGCCGAGCCCGTCGACACGCCGGCGCGGCGGGCGCGACGGCGCGGGAATCCGCAGGCCGAGCAGCCACCGCGCCCGGGCCCGTTCGACGGCGCCGAAACCGCGGCACACCCACAGGCCGACGGCCAGCACCGGCAGCCCGATCACCGTGACGGCCAGGCCCACGCCGAGCGCGAGCATCGTCGTCACGAAGACGAAGCCGACCAGCCCGAGGGGAAGGTTCAGCAGCAGGAACAGGAGCCCCCGCCAGGTCGCGCCACCCGCCGCCAGCCGGGCCGGCCGCGCCCGCTCGGCCGTCGCGGCGAGCGCGGCGCTCTCGGTCCGGTGGCCGGGAGGGTCGGCACTGCCGGGAGCGGCGGCGGGCGTGCCGGCGGTGGCGACGGCAGGCGGCGGGGGAGCACCGTCGGTGATGGGGAGAGGGCCGGGGGATGCTGCGGCGTCTGCGGCCACGAGCTACCGTCCTCCCAGCGCCTCCGCCCGCCGAACCCGTCCGTGGACGGGTGCCCAACCGGGCCGTGACGTGGGTCGAGAGTACCCGATCACGGTCAAGTCGAGACTTTGTCGGTGGGGGATGGTTGTCTTTTCGTAGATCCGGAGGGCAGCCGCTTCCCACCCGGAAGCGGTCGGGCGACCACGAGGAGCTTGAAGGTCATGAAACTTCTCACGGCCACCGCGTACGCGCAGGGCCTGCGTGTGGACGATTTCCACTGGGCGGTGGAAGGCGAGCTCGTCACCCTGCGCGCGTTCTGTGACATGCACCTGGACCGGCCGCATGGCCGTTGTGAATGCGGCCGGGTCTTCGTCGGCCTTGGCTCCTTCTACGGCACCACCACGGCGATGGTGCGTGACCTGCCGGGAATCACGGAGGCGGAATACCGCGAGGCGTTCCGCAACAGCCTCGACGCCCAGGGCTGGGACGCGCGCGACGCGGACGCCGAAGCCACCCGCCTGCTCGCCGAGGTCGAACGCCTGCCGGTGGGAGCGATCGTCGAGCGGATCGTCGACGACCTCGCGGTCCGTGCCCTGTCGGACGCCGACATCGGCCGGGTGCCCGGCCGCCGCTGAGAGCCCTCCACGCCCGTTGCGGCGCGCTGCGGCCCCCGCGTGTCGACGGCGGGGGCCGCAGCGGCGCGCAGGGCCGTCAGCCGGCCGGTGCCATCGCCAGTGCCGGGTCCCGCCGTCCCCGCGGAGTCCGCCCCCAGGGTTTCGCCGTCGACAGCACCGTCGCCGTGATGAACAGGACGTTCATGACGCTCGCGCACAGGATGAGCGCGACGGCCTGAGCGGGATACGTGGTCTGCCCGCCCGCGGTGGCGTGCCCGGCGGCGACGATGAGGGTTCGGATGACCGCACCGCCGCTGATGACCGCGAAGACCGTGATGGAGAGCTTCGCGACGACCCACCAATAGCGCAGCAGGCCCCAGCGGGTCTTCAGGGACATCACGATGCCGGTGATCAGCGTCAGCAGCGCCAGCGGAATGTCCAGGGTGCGGTCCACGACATGCATGAGTTCGTAGGCCGAGTGCCGCAGGCCGTCGTCGGCCGCCGCCGTGGACGCGAGGACCAGCTGGGCGAAGGCGACACCGTTCCACCCCACGCTGACGATCACGTGCATGGTCAGCAGGACGGTACGCATCGGCTTGCGCAGATGGCCTCCCCGCCGCCGCGGCGCCGGGCGTGCCGCCTGGCCGGGCTCGCCATCGGCGGTCGCCTCGGCCTGCTCGTCCCGCTCCTCCGTCTGGGCTGGCGCGGTCGCGGGGGCCCGCTCCTCCGTCTGGGCTGGCTCGGCCGGGTGGGCCCGCTCCTCCGTCTGGGCTGGCTCGGCCGGGTGGGCCCGCTCCTCCGCCTGGGCTGGCTCGGCCGGGTGGGTCCGCTCCGCCTCGTCGGGGTCGCTGTGCTGCTCAGGTGCCGTCTTCTGGTCGGCGACAGGATCGCTGTCGACGACCGCGGGACCGGTCGGAGCCTGGGTGTCGTGCGAGCCGGCGTCACCGCGAACACCGGTGCTGGCGGGGGCTGACCCCCCGCCGGCGGCGCTCGGGGACGAAGCGATGCCGACGTCGGGGGTGGCCGTCCGTGGCGCGGGAACCGAGAGCGTCGCGGTCGCGCCGCCGGTCCTCTCGGTCGCCTTTCCGGTCCCCCCGGTTGTCCTGCCGCGCTTCGTCCGGTCCTTGGCGGTGCGCGGGCGGGCCGACCGCGGAGTGGCGGTCCCGGTGGAGGAGACGCGCGTCTTCGCGACGGACTTCTCGCCATCCGCCGGCGTCACATCGTCCACCGCCGGCGCCGCATCCACCGCCGAGGTCACGTCCGCCGCTACGGCCTGGTCTTCCGCCACGGCCTCGCCCGCGGCTGCCGCCACGTCCTCCGGCGGCGCCACGTCCGCAGGCGGTGCGTCGTCCGCAGGCGGTGCGTCATCCCCCGACAGTGCATCGCGCGCTGGCGGCAATGCGTCCTCGACCGGCAATGCACCCTCCACCGACAAAGTGTCGGGTGGCGTGCTGACCGGTTGTGGACTGTCAGGTTCCGGCCGATCGACTTCCATTGTGGGCGCGGTTGTGCTGGCGTTTCCCGATTCGCGGGCGGGGGCGCTCACGCGGGAATCTCAGATGAGGTCATTATCCGGTTCTCTCCGTCGGTGTGTCACCGGGGCGACGGCGCGCTGTCGTTCCGGACGACTTCCGGGCAGGCGAACCGGAATGCTACTCCTGATCTGAATAGGCTGAAATGGCAACTTCCGGAAACCGCGCACGCGCATCTAATGGCAATGCGCGTGCGCAGTTCGGCGGAACGTGATAAAGGCCGGCCGTAGCCGGTGAATCAGGCCAGCGGGTTCGGGCCGCCAGGCTCGGACTGCTCGGCGAGGAATCGCTCGAGCGCCTCGCCGAGCTCGTCGGCGGTCGGCAGCTTCTCCTCGCCGTCCACCGTCGGCAGGCTGGGGCCGCGCCGCCCGCGCTGGTAGGCGTCGTACTGCTCCTCCAGCGCGTGGACGAGTGCCGCGGCCTCGCCTCCCTGGGCGATCTGGTTGTTGACCTCGTCGTGGACCGCCTCCGCCGCCGAGCGCAGGCCGTCGAGCGGCAGCATGAGCCCAGTCGCCTTCGACACCGACGTGAGCAGCACCTCGGTGGCCGCGGGGTAGGTCGTCTGCGACAGGTAGTGCGGGACGTGGACGGCGAAGCCCATCGCGTCCTGCCCGTCACGTCCGAGCTCGTACTCCAGCAGGTGGCCGGCGCTGCCGGGGACCTGCAGGCGGCGCAGCCAGGGCTCGTAGCCGGCGATGAGCTCCTTGCGGGTGGCATGGGCGGTGACCGTCGCCGGCCGGGTGTGGGGCACCGCCATCGGGACGGCGTTCAGCCCGACGCTCAGACGCACACCGAGCTGGCCCATCAGGTCGCGGACCGCGGCGGTGAAACGCTTCCACTGCAGATCGGGCTCGGGGCCGGTGAGCAGCAGGAACGGCACGTCCGACTCGTCGTGCAGCTGGTAGATGGCCAGCACCGGATCGGCGTAGCTCTCCCAGTGATCCTCGGAGAAGATCATGGTGGGACGTCGCGACCGGTAGTCCAGCAGCTGGTCGATGTCGAAGGTCGCGACGATGCGGTGGTCGAGCGCCGTCAGCAGATGCTCGCCGGCGAGACTGACCGCGTTACCGGCGTCGACGACCCCGGTCAGCGCCTCCAGCATGATCGGGCGATGCTGGTCGACCGGGTCGCCCGACGCGTCCTCGGTGAGACTGAAAAGCTCTCGCGGATCAAGCACGATCGAGGTCCTCCTCACACCACCGGCCGCTCCCGTCATCTGAAGGGAAGCGCGGCGGGCGCCACCGGCATTCCGCCGGGCCGGGACCACCGGATGACGGACGCCGCCGTGTGTCGGCCTGACGCCGCCCGAGTCTGCGACCCATTTTACCGGTTGACGTCTCCCGTACGTGGCGCGCGCAATCACCGCCGTGGCGCACAGGTTCGCCGCGGAATTCTTCCGCGCGCGGGGTGGTGCGGCCTGGCGAGCCCGCGGGCGCGGCGAGCGGGAGGCCGTAGGCTGCCGCCGGTGAGGATCCTGGTGACCGGGGCAACCGGCAAGGTCGGCGCGGCCGTCGTCCGGGCGGCACTCGCGGAGGGCCATGAGGTGCGCGCCCTCGTGCGCGACCCGGCCCGCGCCACGGGCAGGATGCCCGCGGCGGCGCGGCAGGTGGTCGGCGACGTCACCGAGCCGGACACGCTGCCCGCAGCCGTCGACGGGATCGAGGTCGTGGTCAACGCGATGGGTGTGCCCGAGCAGTGGCTGGCCGACCCCGGCCGCTTCACCCGCGTGAACGTCACCGGCTCGGCCAGTCTCGCCCGGGCGGCGGACCGGGCCGGAGTACGCCGATTCGTGCACACCAGCACCATCGATGTCTTCGAGGCGCGGCCCGGCGGCCGGTTCGACGAGACGGACCTCGCCACCACCGCCCGACACACTCCCTACGAACGGTCCAAGCAGGAGGCGGAGCGCGCGGTTTTCGCCGCGGCGGGCGGGGTCGAGGTGGTCGTCGTCAACCCGTCGACCGTGTACGGATTCCCGCCCTACGGCGTCACCGCGATGGAGCGGCGGATGTTCCGGCCCGCGGTCCGCGGGCTGCTTCCCGTCGTCCCGCCGGGTGGGTTCGGGCTGGTGTTCACCGAGGGGCTCGCCCGCGGGCACCTTGCCGCCGCCCGGCTCGGCCAACCCGGTGAGCGCTACATCCTTTCCGATGCCCACGTCAGCCTGCGGGAGCTGACCGCCGCGGTGGTGGACGTCGCCGGCCGGGGCCGGGCCCCCTTCGCCACCCTCCCGTCGCCGCTGGCCACCGCGCTGGCGGCCGGTGGCGAGTGGGCCGCCCGGCTGACCCGGCGGCCGCCGCCGCTCGCCCGCGGGCAGTTGCACTACCTGCGCTGGAACGCGGTCCCGGACGCCGGGCGGGCCCAAGCCGAACTCGGCTGGGAGCCGACGCCGCTGGCGGAGGGACTGCGACGTACCCTCGCCGAGCTGGACCGCGCCTGATCCCACGTTCGGATCGCGCCTGATCACCCACGCGGCCCACCCGTTCCCGAGGTTTGGTCCCGGTGTCGTGCCAGCGGGACGCGGGGGATGGTGGGTCGTCCGTGGTTCGATGGTTCCGGGCGTGTTGCGGCATTCGGGCTGATGTCGTGATTCGGGCTGATGTCGTGATTCAGTCCGGAGTAACCGGTGTGCGCCAGGCCTGGCGGTATTGCGCGGGTCGATCCGGCGGCATGCGGTCGACGGGGTGCGGGGCGTCGCGACCCGAGTGGCCAGAGTGGCCAGAGTGGCCAGAGTGGCCGCAGGGATCCGGCCGGTGCAGGATTTGCCCAGGTAGACGCGGTCGTCGTCACATACGGCCTGATGGCCTCTGCCTGTTCCGGAAATTCTGCCTATGGTGGTGGGTCTAACCCGTCAATTCGATGGATCAGTGCAGGGAAGAGGCGATAGGTGAACCGAGCCGGACCGCCCGTGTCGCGTCGCGGCGTCCGTCCGGTGTGCCGATATGTCTCATTCATCTGATATGGCACTGAAGATCGGGCGGGAAGGCGACCGGAACGGCGCGGCCGGTGCCACCTCCGACCAGGGTGCGCTGCCGCCGCTCGCCGACCCGACACCCCCGACCGGCCCAGCCGAGCCGGCGGGTCCGGACCGCATCGCGCCGGTGGCTCCGGGCGAGCCCCGGCACCGCCGGCGGCCGGGTTCCCGGATCATGCTGGTGCTCTCCGGCGCGCTGAGCCTCGCCGTGCTCGCCACCTCGGTCGCGGGCTGGGTCGTCCTGACCGTGTACGACCGCAACATCAGCCGGGCCGACATCGGTCTGCCGCACACCGACGTCCGCCGCCCCCCGGCCGTCCCGGCGGGGACCGAGAACTGGCTGCTCGTCGGCTCCGACGTGCGTACCGGCTCGGACGCGGCCAAGGTCGGCGGCGCCCGCTCCGACACGATGATGATCGCCCACCTGGACGCGGACGGCCGCACCACGATCGTGTCGGTCCCGCGCGACCTCTACCTGCCGATCCCGGCGTACACCGATGCCGACGGCAAGCGTCACCGCGCCCGGCACGACCGCGTGAACAGCGCGTTCAACAGCGGCGGCCCGGCCCTGCTGGTCGCCACCCTCGAACAGCTCACCGGCATTCGTCTCGACCACTACGCCGAGGTCGACTTCGGCGGCTTCCAGCGGATGACGACCGCGATCGGCGGGGTGGACGTCTGCCTCACCCCCTCCCCGTACGTCGAGCCCCTCGTGCTCGACAACGGCCGGCGGGTGCGCGCGACGAACCTCAACGACCCGAGTTCCGGCTTTGTCGGCCACCCCGGCACGAACCACCTGGTCGGGGCGCAGGCGCTCGCCTTCGTCCGCCAGCGCCACGGGTTCATCGACGGCGACCTGTCCCGCATCCACCGTCAGCAGGCGTTCCTGGCCGCGGTGTTCCGCAAGGTCACCTCGAACGACGTGCTGCTCAGCCCCGCGAAGCTCACCTCGTTCCTGGACGCGCTGACCCACTCCACCGTGCTCGACCGCGGCACCGATCTCGCCGACCTGCGCCGCCTCGCCGACCGCCTGCGCGGCATGGACGCGGGCGCCGTGACCTTCGCGACCGTCCCCGTCACCAGCCAGGTGAGCTACCCGGCCTTCTACTTCCACTACGATCCGGCCGCCGTGCGCGACTTCTTCGCCCGCATCATGGGCGGCACCACCTCGACGCCGACCGCTCCCACCACACCCGGGACCGGCTCCGGCGGCTCGCTCGACGTCCCCGGCGTCACCCCGTCCGCCAGCCCCGCCGACCCGTCCGCCACCGCGGGGTCGACCTCGGGCCCGACCGCGTCGCTGACGAGCGGCACCGGCACAATGGACGGGACCACGCCACCGAGCATGGCGACCGACACGTCGGCGGACAAGGGGAGCACCTCCGGCGGCGGCGCGGGCGAGCCGGGTCTGGCCTCGCCGCCCCAGGCGAGCGCCATCTCCCCGGCGCCCACCGACCCCGCCGTGCCCGGTTCGGTGAGCTCGTCGACCGTGAGCCCCACGGCCGTGCCGACGACGACAGCCCTCGCCGCCTGCATCAACTGACCTACCCGCCGTCAGCCGAGGCCCGGCCCACCTCCCGGCCTACCGCCCGAGCAGGGCGCGGGACATGACCATGCGCTGGATCTGGTTGGTGCCTTCGTAGATCTGGGTGATCTTCGCGTCGCGCATCATGCGCTCGACGGGGAAGTCGCGGGTGTAGCCGGCGCCGCCGAAGAGCTGGACCGCGTCGGTGGTGACCTCCATGGCCACGTCCGAGGCGAAACACTTGGCGGCCGCCGAGACGAAGCCGAGGTTCGGCTCGCCGCGCTCGGCGCGGGCGGCGGAGACGTAGACGAGGTGGCGGGCCGCCTCGATCTTCATGCCCATGTCGGCGAGCATGAACTGGACGCCCTGGTTGTCGGCGATCGGCCGGCCGAACTGGCGCCGCTCCCGGACGTAGCCGAGGGCGGCGTCGAGTGCGCCCTGGGCGATGCCGACGGCCTGGGCGCCGATCGTCGGGCGGGTGTGGTCGAGGGTCGCGAGCGCGGTGCGCAGGCCCGTCCCGGGCTCGCCGATGATCCGGTCGGCGGGAATCGCGCAGCCGGTGAAGTGGATCTCCCGGGTGGGGGAGCCCTTGATGCCGAGCTTGCGCTCCTTCGAACCGACCTCGAAGCCGGGGTCGTCGCGGTGCACCACGAACGCCGAGATGCCGTCGACCGGGCGGGCGGCGTCCGGATCGGTCACCGCCATCACCGTGTACCAGGTCGACTCGCCGGCGTTGGTGATCCAGGCCTTCGTCCCGTCGAGCACCCAGTGATCGCCGTCGAGGCGCGCCCGGGTGCGCATCGACGCGGTGTCCGAGCCGGCCTCCCGCTCGGACAGCGCGTAGGAGATGGTCGCCTCGCCGCTCGCCACCGACGGCAGGACCAGCCGCTTCAGGTCCTCCGAACCGGCCAGGATGATCGGCATGCTGCCGAGCTTGTTCACCGCCGGCAGCAGCGAGCTCGACGCGCAGACCCGCGCGACCTCCTCGATGACGATGCAGGTCGCGACCGAGTCCGCCCCCTGCCCGCCGAACTGCTCGGGGATGTGGATCGCGCTGAACCCGGTGCGCCGTAGCGCCTCGAGCGCCTCGAGCGGGAAGCGCTCCCGCTCGTCGACGTCCGCGGCGTGCGGCGCGATCTCCTTCTCGGCGAGCGAGCGCACCGCCTCCCGCAGCGCTGCGTGCTCCTCGGCGAGCTGATAGAGGCTGAAACTCGGATTCACGGCCGGCCGCCTTGATCGTCAGGAACTTCTCTTACCTCTCCGAGGGTCCTACCCGGAGAACCACCCGGTGCGGTGGACGGCTGGTCCTCAGCGCGGGTAGGAGTGGAAACCGCGGCCGGACTTCTTGCCGAGCAGGCCGGCGTCGACCATCCTCATGAGCAGCGGCGGCGGCGCGTACAGCGGCTCCTTGAACTCCTCGTACATCGACTCGGCCACCGCCTTGATCGTGTCGAGGCCGATGAGGTCGCACAGTGCCAGCGGGCCCATCGGGTGGGCGCAGCCGAGGACCATGCCGCGGTCGATGTCCGCCGCCGCCGCGAAGCCCGACTCCAGCATCCGCACCGCGGCGAGCAGGTACGGCACGAGCAGCGAGTTGACGACGAAGCCGGCGCGGTCCTGCGAGCGGATGACCTCCTTGCCGAGCCGGCCGGTGGCGAAGTCCTGCGCGGCCTGCGCGGTCTCGGGCGAGGTCAGCAGTGACGGGACGATCTCGACGAGCTTCTGCACCGGCACCGGGTTGAAGAAGTGGATGCCGACGACCTGCTCGGGCCGGGAGGTCGCCATCCCCAGCTTCGCGATCGGGATCGATGACGTGTTGGACGCGAAGATCGCGTCAGGCCGGGTGACGACCTTGTCGAGCGCGCCGAAGATGTCGGCCTTGAGCTGCTCGTTCTCCGCGACGGCCTCGATCACGACGTCGCGGTCGGCGAAGTCGCCGAGGTCGGTCGTGAACGACAGGCGGCCGAGCACGGCGTCCCGGTCGGCCTCACTGAGCTTGCCACCGCGCACCCCGCGGTCCAGCGACGTCGTCAGCCGGGCCCGTCCGGCGGCCGCGGCCGCCTCGTCGATCTCCCGGACCGCCACGTCGAGGCCGGCCTTCGCGGCGACCTCCGCGATGCCCGAGCCCATCAGGCCACAGCCGACCACGCCGAGTCGGGTGAGCGTCGACGCCGCGTCCACGGTCGCCTCGCTGCCACGGTCCGCCGTCTGCACTGCACTCACCGAACGCACAACTCCCTGTGGGTGGCCGGCTCCCGGTCACACGCGGGACGCAGGCACTGTCGGAACCGCGACGCGAACCTCGTGTCGCGAGGGGCGACGAGCGCGCCACCGCCCGAGCCGGCACGGACCCGCTCGTGCCCGCCGCGGACCGCCGGCCCCGCGGGGCGAGGTTGGCGCGAAGCACGGTTCCGGACACCTCGCCGGTGTCCGTCTTCCACCCTAGCTCGTGGACTCGCCCGGCTCACCAGATTCGTCCCTGCCCCAGGCCAGTGCCGGTTTGGCGGCCTGGGCGAGGTCGCGGTCCGGGCGACGGTGGCCGACGGCCGGCGGGACGCGTCACGAGCCGAGGACCAGTGACCACAGCGGCAGCGTCGCGAACGACAGCGGGACCCCGACGCCCACCAGCAGGCTGGGCAGCGGGGGCGCGAGGTCGTACCGGGCGGCGATCAGCGCGCCGGCGACCATCGGCGGCATCGCCGTCTCGAACAGCGCGATCGTCACGGCATGGTCACCGAGCCGGCCGGTCAGCGCGTAGAGGCCCACGACGATCGCCGGGGCGGCGACCAGCTTCACGCCGAGGCCGAGGGCGAGCTCCCACCACCACCGCCGCACCGCCCGCACCTCGAGCTGCAGGCCGATCGAGAACAGCGCGAGCGGGGTGAGGGTCGCGCCCAGCGAGGCCAGCGCCGTGTCCAGCCAGCCCGGGAAGCTCACCGGCCGCAACACCAGCGCCGCCAGCAGGGCCAGTAGCGCCGGGGCGGTCAGGACACGGCGCGCCAGTTCCGCACGCGGCAGCGACGCACCGGCGACGATCGTGACGGTGCCGAGCACCACCGTGTTGAGCAGCAGGAACGAACCGAGCTGATCGACGAGCACGGCGATCGGCACGGAGTCGGCGCCGTAGAACACGGTGACCATCGGGAAGCCGACGAAGCTGGTGTTCGCCACCGCCGTCGCCGCGATGAGCGCCGTCACGGTCGTCCGGGGCAGCCGCATCGTCCGCGCCGCGAGCAGGTAGAGGCCGATCGTCACGGCGAACAGCAGGTAGGGCGCGGCCACGACCAGGGCGAGGTTGGCCGGGAAACGCACGTCGTGCAGCTCGTGCAGAACGAGGGCGGGCAGGGCGATGTCCAGCAGCCAGCTGTTCACGGCCGCCGCGGCGCCCGGCGGAAGGTGCCGGCGCCGGCGTACGACGATCCCGGCGAGCAGGCCGACCACGAGGACGACCAAGGCGGACACCCGGCCATCGTGGCAGCTGGCACAGCGGCGCACCGCCCCGTCGTGGCGTACTCCACGCCGTCGGCCACAGCCTGTCCCGGCACAGCCTGTCGCGGCACCGCCTCTCGTGGGCCATCCTGTCGCCCGTCGACCTGTGACGGTCCGCCTGGCGTCGGCCCGGGTCCGGCCCGGACTACCGCTCGCGGGCCGCCTGGCGCGCCCGTCGGCGGGCGCGGTGCCGGCGCAGGGCCCGGCGCAGCCGCCGCACCCTGCGCAGCAGGCGGGGCAGCAGGATGTTCGCCGCGAACACCGCCCCGGCCAGCAGGTAGTTGCCGCGGCCGAACCGCTCCTGGCCGGGCAGCGGCAGCAGCGTGTACGTGATGAGGACGAGCGCCGGCAGCAGCAGAGTGGCGATCATCACCGCGCCGACCCAGGGCGGCGAGTCGGTCATCGACCGGGAGCGCCGGCCGGCGGGCGGCGGTGGGACCCCTTGCGTCATCACGGCGCGGTGCTTCCTTCGGGTGTCTTGTGGCCGAGATCCTGTTGTCGTGCCCGGTGGGCGGCTGGCAGATTGACGGATCGGTTCTGCCGAACCGTCGGATGCCCCATGCCGACGCCTGCCTGCCGCGGCCGGATCGGCCGCGATCGATGCCCGGCCGGTCGGCCCGGCGGATCGGAGGTACCGGTGGCCGCCCCCGTGCTCACCGCACCCGGCTGCGCCGCGTGGCGCGACGGTAAACGCTACATGTGGCTGACGGCCGTCATGGTGCCGCTGCTGGCCGTCGTCGGCTATGGCCTGTGGCACCGCACCGGTCTCGGGGTGCACTGGTGGATCACCCCGCTGTTCGTGTTCGTCCTCGTCCCGCTGCTCGACCTGACCTCGCCGGCGGACCCGGTCAACCCGCCGGAGGAGATCTGCCCGGCGCTGGAGGAGGACCGCTACTACCGCCGCTGTACGTACCTCTACCTGCCGCTGGCCGCCGTTGGGCTGGTCCTGGGCGCGGTGGCCTGGTCGGGCGGGCACCTTACGCCGCTGGGCCGCCTCGGCGCCGTGGTCACCGTCGGAACCGTGACCGGCGTCGGCATCACCACCGCCCACGAGCTGGGGCACAAGCGCGGCCCGCTCGAGCGCTGGCTGGCCCGGCTGATGCTCGCGCCGACCGCCTACGGCCACTTCCTCGTCGAGCACAACCGAGGCCACCACGTGCGGGTGGCGACGCCGCGGGACCCGGCGAGCGCCCGGCTCGGGGAGGGCTTCTGGCGGTTCTGGCCGCGCACCGTTCTCGGCGGCCTGCGCTCGGCCTGGGACCTGGAGAGCCAGCGGCTGCGGCTGCGCGGAGGGCGGGTGTGTTCACCGCGCAACGAGGTGCTGCTCGGCTGGCTGCTGACCGCCGCCCTGTTCGGGTCGCTGGCCGCCGTGCTCGGGCCCTCGGTGCTGGTGTTCCTGGTGGCCCAGGCGATCGTCGGGATCACCCTGCTCGAAGGGGTGAACTACATCGAGCACTACGGTCTGGCCCGGGCGCGTACCCCGTCCGGGCGCTATGAGGCGGTCACCCCCCGGCACAGCTGGAACAGTGACGCCGTGATCAGCAACCTGGCGCTCTACCAGCTCCAGCGGCACAGCGACCACCACGCCAACCCCACCCGCCGCTACCAGGCCCTGCGCTCGTTCGAGGAGTTCCCGCAGCTGCCCGCCGGGTACGCCACTCTGCTGCTGGCGGCCTACCTGCCGCCGCTGTGGTTCCGGCTGATGGACCACCGGGTCCTCGCCCACTACCGCGGCGACCTGGGCCTGGCCAACGTCCAGCCGGCGCGGCGCGCCGCCCTCGAGGCGCGCTGTCGGCGGGCGGCGACGGTCCGCTCCTCTGCCTCCTCCTGACTCCCGACCTGCCGAGATCACGCCCGCCGTTGTCGCGGCGTGGTCGGGGTGGTCGGGGTGGTCGGGGTGATCGTGCGGGCGGCCGGGTGGGCGCGCCGCGCGTCGTCGGGGACGCCGGGGTCCCGCGGCCCGATGCCGACGCCGCACAGCCGGTCGAACAGATCGCGGTAGCGCACGAACGCCATGCGCAGGCGCTCGGTGTCGGGCGGCCGGCCGTCGCCGCCCGCGGCGCCCGCGTGGGCCTCCCGGTAGCTGATCGCGAGCTGGGGATGGTCCGCGGCGAGCAGATCGGCCCGCTCGGCGGCGTCGGTCGGCGGGTATCCGCGGCTGTGCATCACGGCGGCGATCAGCATGTCGGCCTGGTGCGTCGCCCCGGTCGGATCGTCGACGAAACGGGTCTGCAATGTTTCCCAGCGGGCCGCGTACACCTCCCTTTCCGGTTGACTCAATGGTGTGAGCGTCAGCGCGTCACGCTTTTCGGCGATGCTGGTCAGATGGCGTTCCGCGGCACGTCGGTCGCGATGCCTGGCGACCGCGCGGTCGTATTCCGGGCCGAACCGGCGCCGCAGTGCCAGCCGGCCGCCGCCACGCCGGTCGGCGAGGGCGGCAAGGGTGATGGTGGCCGCGGCGCAGACCATCAGCAGGATCCAGCCAACGGTGGACACGGGGAAACCTCCGCGTGACGTCCTTCTCCTTCATGATCCGGACGCACGATACCCGGGGCGTCCGCCGACAAACGCGCCCTGCCGGCACCGACGGGCCGGGCCCCGCGCGCCGGGAACCGGCGTCGGCGCGATCCCGGGCGGTGCGGTGGCGGGCAGCCGGGGGCACCACGCGGCCGCCGCGGCGTCGAGTTCGGCGGACAGCAGCGCCCGGGCCGGCTCCGGCAGCGACGCCTGGCCGATCGAGGCGCGGACGAGCTGGACCACCTCCTCCCGGCGCAGCGCCGCGACCCGCATCGCGCGCAGGTACGCCCCGCGTGGCGAGGACGTGCCACCCGCGACCCCGGCGGAGCCCAGGCAGACCGCGAGACCCCGGCCGAGTGCCGCGGCCAACGGGCCGTCGCGGTCCCCGCCGCCGTCGCAGGTCTCGATCGCGATGTGCTGGTCGCGCAGGTACTGGACGAGCACCGGGTCGGCGAGCGCACCGAGACCGTGGCCGACACGGTGCGCGCCCAGCGTGGTCACCGCCTCCCACACCGCCGCCGGACCGCCGTGCCGCCCGACGCGGGGGAGGCTGCGCAGCCCCGCCGCCCGCGCCACCGCGAACACCTCGGCCAGGTAGCCGGCACCGCCTGTGGGGTGGCCCGGCGCCGCCGCGGCGAGCTCCAGACCGACGACCGCACCCCGGCCACAGCACAGCGCGAGCTCCACGGCGCGTTCCGCCGCCGCCCGGTGCCGCGCCATCGCCGTCCGCCCGGCGCCGGACGGGGCGGGTATCCGGACCGTCCAGCGTAGCGCGACACCTACGTGCCGTTCCGCCGCGCGCCGGCCCTGATCGAGCCCGGCGAACATCTCCTCGACCTGGGTGTCCGAATATCCGCCATCAATCGGAAACACGCTGAGTTCGGCATATCGCACCCGCTGGGCGGCGAGTCGCCGCGCCGTCCGCCGGGCCAGTGCGGCGAACAGGGCCGCGTCCGGACGAGGCTGGCGAGAATCGGTTTCCCCAGGTGCAGGGCGGTCCCGGCTGATGCCCGGGAAAACGAGCCTGGAATGCAGGTCGACCTTGGGTAGGGAATCGATGAAGATCTCGTCATCCGTCTCGCGGTGACGTTCGCGCACCGTCACTCTCCACCGCTGCCCGGCCCGGCGGAACCGGGCCCCGAATATCCGGGCTCAACAGTCGCCGAAAAGCTCGCGAACCGTCAAGGAAACTGACGGAGGGCTGTCAGCTTCGGCCATGCGCGCATCACGGACCGACGATGTCGCTCCGCCTCGGCGAGGCGCACCGCCGGCGGGGCGGTCAGACCTCGTCGGCGTCGGCCGCGAGCGGCGGCGGAGCCGAGCCGCCAAGGTGCGCCGGCAGCCACCAGTCGGGCTGCCCCGGCGCGGGACGCGGGTAGCCGCGCTGGGCGGTGTCGAGCAGGTCGACCATCACCTTGTGCAACACGTCGGTCCCGGCCCGCCGGTCGGCCAGCTCCGACGGTGGCACCGGCGTGCCCACTGTGATGGTGATGGGCGTGCCGACCGCCTCGCGCGGGCGGAACGGATGTCCCTTGGTCAGGGTCCGCTGGCTGCCCCACAGGATCACCGGGATGACCGGGACCTTCGTGTGGGTGGCCATCCGGGCGGCCCCCGACTTGAACGAGGCAAGGCAGTAGCTCGGGTTGATCGTCGCCTCGGGGAAGACGCCGACCAGCTCGCCGGCGCGCAGCGCGGTCAGCGCCTCCCGCAGCGACGCGGCGCCCGCCTGCCGGTCCACCGGAATGTGATGCATCCCGCGCATGAGCGGGCCCGCGACCCGATGGTCGAAGACCGCCTTCTTCGCCATGTAGCGCACCGGGCGACGGCCGGCCTGCCAGAACGGCAGCCCGGCGAGGGCGAAGTCGAGGTAGGAGATGTGGTTGATCAGAACGACGGCGCCCCCGGAGGCCGGGATGTTCTCCACGCCCTGGATGTCGATCCGCAGCCGCAGTGCGCCGAACAGTCCCTTGGCGACGGCGACGACCGGTCGGTAGACGTACTCCGCCACGGCAGGCCACTCCTCAGCTCGTGCCAGCTCAGCTCGTGCTCGTGCTCGCCAGCTCGTCCTGACCTCTTGTCTCGACTACGCCAGCTCGACGATCTGCCCCCGCCAACGTGCCGTCGGCCCCTTGACTGGACCCGACATTACCGCCGGACCTGCGGGATGTGTGCCGGCTGGCGTCGCCAACCCGACGCCGTCGAGCCCGTGCCACCGCGCTGTCCACTCAGGTTCAGCAGCGATGATGACCGGACGGGCAGCCGGACAATCCGGCGATCGGCCGCCGGACCGGCCGATGCCCGGTGGAAACGGACGGCGGCACCGGGCCGGCCCTGCGGACCTGGTACGACGCACGCGGCGGAAGGGCGGACGGATGGACATACTGCGGCGCAGCCTCGAGGCGCAGCCGAGCCCGCCGCAGTGGGTACTCGTGGTGGCCGCCGTCCTCGCGGCGCTCACGGTGCTCAGCGACCGGGTGTGGCCAGTCGCCCGCCACATGATCACCATCGCGCACGAGGGCGGTCACGCCCTGGCCGCCGTGGCCTGCGGTCGGCGCCTCGCCGGCGTCCGGCTGCACTCGGACACCTCCGGCGTCACGGTGTCCTCCGGCCGCCCGACCGGCCCGGGAGTGATCGCCACGGTGGCCGCCGGCTATCCCGCCCCGTCACTGATCGGACTCGGCGCCACCGGGCTGCTCGCGATCGGGCGGTTCAGCCTGGTGCTCCAGCTGTGCGTGGCGCTGCTGCTGGCGATGCTCGTCGTGATCCGCAACGGCTTCGGGGTGGCGTCACTGCTGGTGAGCACCGGGGTGATCCTGTCGATCTCCTGGTTCGCGCCGCCGACGGTGCGGGCCGGCTTCGCCGCCTACATCGCCTGTTTCCTGCTGTTCGGGGCGCTGCGGCCGGTCGTCGAGGTGCAGCGGCAGCGCCGCCGGCGGCGGGCCCGCGACTCCGACCCCGACCAGCTCGGCCGCCTCACCGGCCTGCCGCCGACCTTCTGGGTGGGGCTTTTCGGCCTGACCGGCCTGGGGTGCGCCGCCCTCGGTGGGGCCGCGCTGTTCGGCTGAGCCCGCCCGGCCGACGCCTGGCACCCGCGCGGGCCCGGATCTGTCGGACCCGGCTGCGACACTGGGCGGCATGTGCGGTCGTTATACGCAGAAGCTCAAGACCGACGACCTCGTCGCCGCCATGTCCGCCCGGGACGAGACGGGCGGCGCCGTGCGCGAGAACACCAACGTGGCGCCGACGTCGACGATGCCGATCGTTGTGGCCGAGGCGGGCCGGGCGCTGCGGATGGCGACCTGGGGGCTGGTGCCGTCCTGGGCGAAGGACAGGTCGATCGGCGCCAGGATGATCAATGCGCGGGCGGAGACGGTCGCCACCAGGCCGGCGTTCCGCGCGGCGTACGCGTCGCGGCGCTGCCTCGTCCCCGCCTCCGGCTTCTACGAGTGGTTCCGCCCCGGCGGCGCCGCGCGGCGCGGGCAGCCGTTCTACGTGTATCCGGCCGGCCATCCCGCCACCGGTGGGATCTTCGCCTTCGCCGGCCTCTACGAGGTGTGGCGCAAGGGGGACGAGCCGCTGGTGACGTTCACCATCCTCACCACCGGCCCGGCCGACGGGCTGGCCTTCCTGCACGACCGCTCCCCGGTGATCCTGCCCGTCGCCGCCTGGGACCGGTGGCTGGATCCCGCCGGGGACGCGGCCGCGTTGGAACCGCTGCTGCGCCCGGCGCCCGCGGGCGCCGTCGCCGCGCACCCGGTCGGCGCCGACGTGGGCAACGTGCGCAACAAGGGGCCGCACCTCACGGATCCGGTCGAGCTCGATCCCGTGGTCGCCGAGGCGGTCGAGCGGATCGGCGCGCCGTCCGTGGCCGCTCTGGCGCTCGGGTTCGAGGCGGTGGACCGCCCGCTGCCCGCCGCCGTGCGCCGGCCGGGCGACGCGGTGGACCTGTCGTCGTTCGCGTCCGCCGACCTCGCGGTGCCCGCCGACCGGTCCGGGGCCTGACCGCCTCCGGGTGTTCGGGCGTTCGTGCGGCCGGTGTGAGGAGCGGGACGCATCGGGCGATAGGCCACCGACGGTGGCCCGGTCCGCGAGTATGGTGCTCGACGGCGGGTGCGGACGGTCAGGGCCCGTGTTCAGCCGGCTGGTCACGGCGTGCGCGCGGGGCCGGCGGGCCGGTGTAGGACGCCCGGCGGGCCGGGAACTGCCGCGGCCGTCCCCGAGCACAGCCGCCACCGCACAGCCTTCCCCGAGCACAGCGAGTCAGCAGGTCAGGCACGGCCGACGCGCGGCGCAGCACGGCCGCGGGGCCGCTGCCGGCCCCGGCCGGAGGAGACAGACATGACGTCTCGCATCGATCCCACCGACACCGCCGACACCGCCGACGGCGCGCCGCCGCTGGAGGCGCCCGCGCCACCGGACGTCGCCGGCCTGGTCAACCTTCGTGACGTCGGCGGCCTGCGGACGCAGGACGGCCGCCGCACCCGCGCGGGCGTGCTCTACCGCAGCGAGATGCCCAAGGAGGGTGACCATCCGCCGGCGTCCCTGGCCTGGCCGCCGCCCACCGTGATCGATCTGCGCTCGGCGGCCGAGCGCGGCCCCCATGCTCACCCGCTCGCCGCCCTCGGCTCGACGGTCCGGGTCTTCCCCCTGCTCGGCGAGGACGCGGGCGCCGGTCAGCACTCCGCCACCTCTGCCGCGATGACCGGAGGGCTGCGCTCGCTGTACGAGGCGATGCTCCAGCACGCCGCCCCACAGATCGCCGAGATCGTCGAGGTCGCCGCCGCGGCGCCGGGCCCGATCCTCGTGCACTGCGCCGCGGGCAAGGACCGCACCGGGGTGACCGTCGCCGTGCTGCTGCGCCTCGCGGACGTCCTCGAGGCGGACGTCCTCGCCGACTACCTCGCGACCGAGGCGAACATGCCCGGCGTGCTGCGGCGCCTGCGTGGGCACGCCCTGCTGCCCGGCGGCGGTTCGCAGGACGTGGACAAGGAGCTCGTCCGGGTCTCGCCGGTCGCGGCCGAAGCCGTGCTCGCCACCACGTCCGCCCATCCGGGCGGTGTCGCCGGCTGGCTGCGTGGCCACGGCACCTCCGATGAGGCGATCCGCCGGTGGCGCGAGCGCATCATCGGCTGAGCCGCCAGGGGCACGCCCACCCGACCGCCCGGCCCCGCGATGCCCACCGGGTTTCGTGACGGGCCTGGCGGTCGGCGGACCCGTTCGCGCCCCACCCTCCTGTCAGGCGTGCCGGCCGTGCGGGCGCAGCGCCAGGCCCAGGGCGGTCTCGGCGACGCCGGTGACGATGAGCTGGATGCCGAACAGGATGGCCAACACCACGATCGTCGCCCCCGGCCAGACGAGCGCGAGAACTCCCAGTACGACACTGAGCGCGGCGAGCGCGTACCCGGTGGGGGCGTTTCGACCGCCGCCGCCCGGCGCCCGGGACCTTCTGATCAGGATCGCCCGGGCCGCGCCGGTGACGATCAGTACCGAACCGACGACCAGCGCCACCACTCGCAGCGTCGCGCCAGGCCAGAGCAGGATCACGATCCCACCCAGCACGAGCAGGATCCCGAACAGCGCGGCGCCCGCGACGTTCTCGGCCCGCGCCGCCGCGATCGTCTCGCTGATCCCGGACAGCACGAGCGCGACGCCGGCCAGCGCGGCGAGCGCGCCCGCGGTAGCGAAGGGGTTCGTGATCAGGAGCAGACCGAGCACCGTGACGGCGACGCCGAGGAGAACCAGGGCGGGCCACAGGGCGCTCGGCGCGCTGTCCCGCTGCTGCCGGTAGATCGTCGCCATCGAGATACCTCCCCTGCACGTTCGGCGACACACGCCGACCCGCGTCGCGAGGAGTTGTACCCAGCGTCTGCTGCCGTATCCGGTTCGGGTATCGCCGACCGGACACAGCACCAGGCTTCGTTGCGGCTACGCCGATCTATGTCGTCAGCTCTCGCTGAGGCTGATTGCTTCGGTTGGGCAGGAATCGACCGCCTCCTGAAGATCGTCCCGCCGCGAGTCGTCTGGCTCCCCGTTGAGGAGATAGAGGTAGCCGTCATCCCGAATCTCAAAGATGTCCGGAGCCAGCCGGACACACGTGCCGCTGCTGGCACAGCGGTCGAAATCGACGTTCACGCGCATCGGCGAACCTCCCGGCAATGCTTGTATGTCGTGGTCGTCTGGACCTTACCGCCACCGTGAGCGGGGAACAGCGACATCCCCTCGTGGTCTACCGCAGCGCCGACGACCCTGACATCGCGTCAGGAAGCCTTGATCGCCGAGATGTCCAGCTCGATTTTGATCTTGTCGCTGACGAGGACGCCACCGGTCTCCAGAACGGCGTTGAAGGTCAGGCCGAAGTCCTTGCGGTTGATCGTCGTCGCGCCGGTGAAGCCGGCGCGGGTGTTGCCGAACGGGTCCCTGGAGCTGCCCTCGAAGGTGATGGCGAGGTCCACGGACTGGGTGATGCCGCGGATGGTGAGGTCGCCCGTGAGCACGTACTCGTCGTCGCCCCTGCCGGCCGTGGCGCCCGTGCTGAGGAAGGTGATCGTCGGGTAGGTGGCGACGTCCAGCAGGTCCGCCGACTTCACATGGCCGTCGCGGTCCGCGACGCCGGTGTCGAAGGAGTCGGTCCGGATGGTCACCGTGGCCGTGGACGCCGTCGGCTCCGCGCCGTTCAGCTGGAGCGTCCCCTCGACCCCGGAGAACTGGCCGCGCACGGTGGTGACCATCGCGTGCCGCGCGGCGAAGCCGATGCGGGTGTGGGCCGGGTCGATCGTCCAGGTGCCGGTCAGGTCGAGCTGGCCGAGGGTGGGAGCCGTCATCGTGTGTCCTCCTGGGATGGGCGCCGCGCGCTGGGCGCACTGACGCGGTGCGCAGGTCGTCGGGGGCGGACCGGTTGCGTGTGCAAGTTACAGCGGGGGTCAACGCCTCCTCCCCGCGGATATTCCGGCCGGCTCGGGTGCCGTGCCCGTGAGCGCGACGGTGAGATGTCGATGACCGTAGTGACCCGCTCGAGGCCCGGCCAGAATGGTGCGGTGGCCTGTGGACGACAGGGCGTCATCCACAGATCCCCGCGGCGGGCCGCGCCGTGGGCGATGGTCGACCTAACGTCCGCTCATGGTCACAGTCACCCCCGGACCCGGGTGGCCCTGCGCCCGCCCCGGGCCGGCCCACCCACCCGGTCCGACGACGCCGGCGCTTCACCATGCCGCGCCGCCCGTCCCGCTGCCCCCGCTGCCACGGCCCGCTCGCGACGGCGTTCCGAATCCGCCGCTCGCCCACCCGGCCGATCACGCCCTCGGCCTCGACGACGCGCACCGGCCGGGCGATCCACCCGTCGCGCCGCCGGCCTCCCGCGTGCGCGCCGGCTACTTCGCCGACGACGGCGACCTGAGCGACGAGGAGTTCCCGCCCGCCGGTCCGGATCCGTTCGACCACCGGCACCCGCGCGACGACCGAGTAGAACAGCCCGACGGCGACCCGTTCGAGGACGACTTCCGGACGCCTGGGGAGCCGGCGCCGCCGGCGGCGGAGCACCGCGTGGACGTTCCCGACCCCACCGCCGGCGGGTACTCGATCCGTGCGCGCCTGGCCGAACGGCTGCCGATGAGCCTGCGCGCCGTGGTGGCGACGCCGGCGGCCAGTGCGACGCTCGTGCTCGCCCTGGTGGCCCTCTCCACCGCCGTCATGGCGACCTGGCTCGCCTGGCAGCACCGCCCGGTCCCCATCGCGGCGCCCGCCTCGACGTCGTCGCTCGTCGTCGCCTCAGCGGGCGCGGCCGACGGCCCTGTCGCCCGGGCCGCGGGCGCCGCCACTCCACGTCCGTCGGGGAGTGCCGCCGGGTCATCGGCCTCGGCGGGCGCCGGCGGCGAGGTCGTGGTCGACGTGGCGGGTCGGGTGACCCGTCCCGGGGTGGTGCGCCTGCCCGCTGGTGCCCGGGTCGTGGACGCGATCGACAGGGCCGGGGGGGTCCTGCCGGGAACCGACACCACCGGCATCGCCCTGGCCAGGATCCTCGTCGACGGCGAGCAGGTGCTCGTCGACGGGCGGCCCGGCTCGCCGCCCGCCGCGGTCCCGCCACCGGCCGGTGGCAGCGACGGATCCGCTGGCGGCGGGGCTGGCGGGACGTCCGGGGCTGGCGCGGCGTCGGGCGGTCCCCTCGACCTCAACAGCGCGAGCGCGCAACAGCTCGACGGCCTGCCCGGGGTCGGTCCCGTGTTGGCGCAGCGGATCGTGGACTGGCGTGCGGAGCACGGCCCGTTCCGGTCTCCCGAACAGCTCGGAGAGGTCAGCGGCGTCGGTGATCGGCGGCTGGCGGATCTGCTGCCGCTCGTGCGGGTCTGACCGTCGTGGTGTCCCACGACCCCCGGGAGGCAACCGTGGACTCCGGGCCGGCCAGGCGGCCCGGGCCACCGCCGGAACCGGTCGACGCACGGCTGGTGCTGCCGGCGGTCGCCGCCTGGGCCGGCGCCGCGGTCGCGGTGCGCTGGACGATGCCGGGCATCCTGCTCACCCTCGCCGCCGTGCCGGTCATCGCGGTGCCGGCCCTGCTGGCCGGTTGGTATCGGCGAGGTGTGCCCGGACGGCGGGGGTCCGCCCGGGCTCGCCCCAGGCGCGGCCCCAGGCAGGCCGATCAGCGCCCTTCGGGCCGGAACCCGGGTGACGAGCCGCCCCGGCTCGTCACGCTCGGGGCGGTCGTGGTCGTCTTTCTCGCAGCCGGCGTCATCGCTGGCGGCCTCGGGACCCGCCCTGGGGACCGCGGCCCGTTCGCCGACCTGGTGCGTCGCGAAGCGGCGGCCACCGCGCAGGTCGTCGTGACCGACGACCCCCGCCAGGGCACCGGCCAGGGGCAGCTCGCGCCAGATCGCGCGCGGGCGACCTACGTCACGCCGGCCCGCCTGGAGCGGGTCACCGCCGCGGGAGTGACGCTGCGGGTGCGCGCGGCGGTCGTCCTGATCGGCCGGGGCTCAGCCTGGCAGGAGCTGCTTCCCAGCCAGCACCTGGCCGTGACCGGTCGGCTGGCGGCGCCCCGGTCCGACCCAGGGGTCGCCGCGGTGCTGCTCGTCAGCGGCGACCCGCAGCCGCGCGGGCGGCCAAGCCCCGTCCAGCGGGCCGCCGGCCGGCTGCGGGCGGGGCTGCGCGAGGCGGCGGCCGGGCTTCCGCAGCCGCGGCGCGGCCTGCTGCCGGCCATCGTCGACGGCGACGTCTCCGGGCTCGACGCGGGCGTGCGGGCCGACTTCCGCGCCGCCGGGATGTCCCACCTGACGGCCGTGTCCGGCGGCAACGCCGCCATCGTGACCGCGTCGGTGCTGTTCGCCGCGGCCTGGGCCCGGCGCGGCCGGCGAATGCGGGCCGCACTCGGCGGTGGCGCGTTGATCTCCTTCGTCGTCCTGGCCCGGCCCTCGCCGAGCGTGCTGCGCGCCGGGGTGATGGGGCTGATCGGGCTGGCCGCCTACGCGGCCGGCCGGCCTCGGGCGGTGCTGCCCGCCCTCGCCGCCAGCGTGACCCTCCTCGTCCTCGTCCAGCCGACGCTCGCGGTGTCGGTCGGGTTCGCGCTGTCCGTCCAGGCGACGGCCGGAATGATCGTGCTGGCACCGGGCTGGCGGGTCGCGCTGGCCCGGCGGCTGCCGGAGCGGATCGCCGACGTCCTCGCCGTCGCGGCCGCGGCGCAGCTCGCCTGCACACCCCAGCTGGCCTGGATCGGGGGTGGGGTCAGCGTCGTCGCCATCCCGGCGAACGTGCTGGCCGCGCCGGCGGTGCCGGTCGCGACGGTGCTCGGTGTGCTGGTGCTGTGCGTCGGCGTGGTGGCGCCGGTGCCGGCGCGCTGGCTCGCGCACCTGGCCGACCTGCCCTGCTGGTGGCTGGTGACGGTGGCGCATCGCTGCGCGGCCCTGCCGCGGGCGACGCTCGGCTGGCCCGGTGGCGCCGAAGGTGCGGCCGGCGCCGCCGTCGCCGTGGCCGTCGCGCTGGCGCTGCTGCGCCGGCGGCGGGGCCGACGGCTCGCCGCGGCGGCGCTGGCCGGCCTGTTACTGGCGCGCTGCGCGGTGGTGGAGCGATTCGCCGCCTGGCCGCCGGCCGACTGGCGTCTCGTGGCCTGCGACGTCGGCCAGGGAGACGCGCTGGTACTGCGCGCCGGGCCGGGCAGCGCCGTGCTCGTCGACGCGGGGCCCGATCCCGGCCTCCTCGCCCGCTGTCTCACCGAGCTGGGCATTCGGTCGCTGCCCCTGATCCTGCTCAGCCACCTGCACGCCGATCACGTGAACGGCCTGCCCGCGGTGCTGGGCCGGCTGCCGGTGGGGGAGGTGGTCGTCGGCCAGCTGCGGGAGCCGGCCGGGCAGTGGCGGCTGGTGCGCCGGTGGGCGCAGCAGGCCCGCGTGCCCCTGCGGACCATCGAGGCCGGGACCGCCGGTGCCGCCGGCGCGGTCTGCTGGACGGCACTTGGACCCCGCGTGGTCCTGCACGGCACCGACAGTGATCCGAACAACGACTCGCTCGTCGTCTCGGCGCGGGTCGGCGCGCTGCGCGTGCTGCTGACCGGGGACGTCGAGGCCGTCGCCCAGCGGAGCCTGCGCGACCTGCCGGGGGAGGCGACGCTGCTGCGGGCGGACGTGCTGAAGGTGCCCCATCACGGCTCGGCGAACCAGGACCCGGCCTTTCTCGCCGCGTCAGGAGCGCGCTTCGCGCTCGTCAGCGTGGGCCGGGGAAACGACTACGGCCACCCCGCGCCGCCGACGCTGCGGACCCTGGCCCGGGCCGGCATGGCCGTCGCCCGCACCGACCGCGACGGAGCGCTCGCCGTCACCGCCCCGGCCATGCCCGCGCGGACCGGGGCAGCCGTGGGGGGCGGAGGAGCCTGCCCATCCCCACGGGCAGACCCCGGTGTGGCGCTCCCGGGTGACGTGTCGGTGGTGCGCCGGCGGGCCGGGGACGGATCGTGACATGCTCACCGGTGTGGCCGCCTCCGCCTCCGCACCCGCCCCGCTCGTCCTCGTCACGGGTGACGAGGACCTGCTTGTCGGGCGAGCCGTCCGCGAGGTGGTCGACGGTGCCCGCCGGCGCGACCCCGAGGTGGAGGTCGTCGACCGGGGCGCGGGTGAGCTCACCGACGCGGACCTTGTCGACCTCGGCACCACGTCGATGTTCGGCGGCGGGCGGGTCGTGATCGTCCGCGGCGCGCAGGATCTCGGCGAGGAGCTGCGGGACGGCCTGCTGGCCTACCTCGGCCACCCGCTGGACGACGTCGTGCTGGTGCTGGTCCACAGCGGCGGGGTGAAGAACCGCAAGCTCGCGGACGCGATGAAGGCCGCGGGAGCGCGGGTCGTCACCGCTGCGAAGATCACCAAGCCGCGGGACCGGCACGATTTCGTCGTCGCCGAGGTCCGCCGGCTCGGTGGGCGCATCAGTGACGGCGCGGTGCGGGCCCTGCTCGACGCCATCGGTGGTGATCTGCGCGAGCTCGCCGCCGTGTGCGACCAGCTCGTGGCCGACACCGAGGGCGGCATGCTCGACGAGGCCGCGGTGGCGCGTTTCCATCGCGGTCGGGCCGAGGCGAGTGGCTTCTCCGTCGCGGACGCGATCATCGGCGGCGACCTGCCGCAGGCCCTGACGCTGCTGCGCCAGGCGGTGGAGGGCGGCACGGCGGCGGTGCTGATCTCCAGCGCCGTCGCCGGTGGGCTGCGGGAGCTGGCCCGGGTCGCCGCGGCCGGGCCCGGCACCAAGTGGGACCTCGCCCGCTCGCTCGGGATGCCCGACTGGAAGGTCGAGAAGGCGCAACGCTCGGCTCGGGGCTGGTCGGACGCCGGGCTGGGGATCGCGCTGCGGGCGGCGGCGACCGCGGACGCGGGAGTCAAGGGCGCTTCCGTCGACGCCGGCTACGCCCTGGAGAAGCTGTTGCGGGAGGTCGCCGTGGCCCGTTCGCTCTCACGCGACCGTGGGTCCCGAGGGGGACGCGGATGACCTCGCCGACGGCCTCGCCGGGGCCCGAGCCCGACGTGCCACCGCCGGGTGGCTGGTTCGGGCTGCGGGTACTGCCGGCCGGGTGGATGCGTGGGCTGCTCATGGGCATCACCGCGCTGGTGACGGTGGTCGTCGCGCTCGGTGATCTGGCCAGCGCCTGGGTCGTGGTGGTGCTGCCGGCCACCGTCGCCGCGATGGTCGCCTACCACGAGGCGCTGAAGCGCATGATGCGCCCGGAAGCAACCATCGACGCGGCGGATCCACCCGGGCCGGACGGCGCCCCGCGGTAGGGCGGTATCCACCGGAACGAATCCGTCTCCGGACACGCAGAAAAGCCGGAGCGCGAACGCACCCCGGCTCGGCCGCGGAGGGTCAGCTGGCGATCAGCTTCGCGTGGGCGAGAGCGAGCGCCGACTTGCGGTTGGCGGCCTGGTTGGCGTGGATGACGCCCTTGCTCGCCGCCTTGTCGAGCTTGCGGTTGGCGATCCGCAGGGTCTCACCGGCCTGCTCGACGTCCTTGGCGTCCACGGCCGCGTGGAAGCGACGCACGTGGGTCTTGAGCTCGGACTTGACCGCCTTGTTGCGCAGCCGCCGCTTCTCGTTGGTGAGGTTGCGCTTGATCTGCGACTTGATGTTGGCCACGCGGAGGAACCTCTGGGTTGTCGAGTCGGGATGGGTAGATCCGCACCTGACGCTCGGTACTGGTCATGCCATACCCGCGGCCAGATCAGGATCTGTTGTGCCGTACCTGCAGCCAGGTCAGGGCCGGCAGCCCACCTGGAGGTCTTCACGTTATCAAACCGCGCACCGGTGGGATCGAACCTGGTGTCGCCCGGTGCACCACCGCAACCTCGCCGCGGCTCCTGGCACGATGAAGGTGAGGTCGACCCCAGATCCCGGCCCGGGACCCGTCCGCCACCACCGCGGGTCCCGTGACCACCGCGAGCGAAACGAGAACTCTCCGCGTGTCCGCAGCCCCGCACCTGTCGCCCGGCGCCGACCCGGCGATGATCCGCAACTTCTGCATCATCGCCCACATCGACCACGGCAAGTCGACCCTCGCCGACCGGATGCTCGGTGTGACCGGCGTCGTGGAGGCGCGCAACATGCGCGCCCAGTACCTCGACCGGATGGACATCGAGCGCGAGCGCGGCATCACGATCAAGGCCCAGAACGTGCGGCTGCCCTGGCGGGCGGAGGATGGCAGGGACTACATCCTGCACCTGATCGACACGCCCGGGCATGTCGACTTCAGCTATGAGGTGAGCCGCTCGCTCGCCGCCTGCGAGGGGGCGGTGCTGCTGGTCGACGCCGCGCAGGGGATCGAGGCCCAGACTCTCGCGAACCTCTACCTCGCGATCGAGAACGACCTGACGATCATCCCGGTCCTCAACAAGATCGACCTTCCGGCGGCGCAGCCGGAGAAGTACGCCGAGGAGATCGCGGCGATCATCGGCTGCGACCCGAACGACGTCCTGCGCGTGTCCGGCAAGACCGGTCAGGGCGTCCCGGAGCTCCTCAACGAGATCGTCCGGCAGGTGCCCGCGCCGGTCGGCAACCCCGACGGCCCGGCCCGGGCCATGATCTTCGACAGCGTCTACGACATCTACCGCGGTGTCATCACCTACGTCCGGGTCGTCGACGGCACGCTCACCACCCGGGACCGCTGTCTGATGATGTCCACCGGCACGAGCCACGAGACCCTCGAGGTCGGCGTGATCTCGCCGGACCCGCACCCGACCGGCTCGCTGTCGGTCGGCGAGGTCGGCTACGTCATCCCCGGCGTGAAGGACGTCCGCCAGGCCCGCGTCGGCGACACCATCACCACCAGCGTGCGCCCGGCCACCGAGATGCTCGGCGGCTACCGTGACCCGCTGCCCATGGTCTACTCGGGCCTGTACCCGATCGACGGCAGCGAGTACCCGGCGCTGCGGGAGGCGCTCGACAAGCTCCAGCTCAACGACGCCGCCCTCACCTACGAGCCGGAGACGTCCGCCGCGCTCGGCTTCGGCTTCCGCTGCGGCTTCCTCGGCCTGCTGCATCTGGAGATCGTCCGGGAGCGCCTGGAGCGCGAGTTCAACCTGACGCTCATCTCCACCGCGCCGAACGTCGTCTACCGGGTCGTGATGGAGGACGGCTCGGAGGTCACCGTCACCAACCCCAGCGACTGGCCGGGGGGCAAGATCGCCGAGGTGCACGAGCCGATCGTCCAGGCGATGCTGCTGCTGCCCACCGACTTCGTCGGCGCGGTCATGGAGCTCTGCCAGGGCCGGCGCGGCGTGCTGGGCGGTATGGACTACCTGTCCACCGACCGGGTGGAACTCAAGTACACGCTCCCGCTCGGCGAGATCATCTTCGACTTCTTCGACGCGCTGAAGTCCCGCACGCGCGGCTACGCGAGCCTCGACTACGAGCCCGCCGGCGAGCAGCTCGCCGACCTGGTCAAGGTCGACATCCTGCTGCAGGGCGAGACGGTCGACGCCTTCTCCGCGATCGTGCACAAGGACAAGGCCTACACCTATGGCGTGTCGATGACGACGAAGCTGCGCGAGCTGATTCCCCGCCAGCAGTTCGAGGTGCCGATCCAGGCGGCCATCGGCAGCCGGATCATCGCCCGCGAGAACATCCGGGCGATCCGCAAGGACGTGCTGGCGAAGTGCTACGGCGGTGACATCACCCGCAAGCGCAAACTGCTGGAGAAGCAGAAGGAGGGCAAGAAGCGGATGAAGACCATCGGTCGGGTCGAGGTTCCGCAGGAGGCCTTCATCGCGGCGCTGTCCACGGACGCGACCAAGACCAGCCAGCCCAAGTAGCACCAGCACCGGGGCGGCCGGGGGTGCCGAGGTGTGGTGGCGCCGCCCGGGTCGCGCTCCGTCTCGGAGTCCCCGGCGTGACGCCGTCGAGCGCGGCCGGCGGCGCGGTGGGGGGCGCCCGGTCGCGGGGCCCCGGGGTGGTCGGATCGGGTCAGCTGGCGGGCAGCGGCGCGGCGGGCAGCGGGATCGGTTCGGTCACCGGCTCGATGAGCGAGCGGCCGCCGCCCGACGCGGCGGCGCTGGAACGATACACGGTGGTGCGGGGCGGGAGCAGCTCGAAGATGTTCTCCAGAACGGCTCTGACGTCATCGTCCATGACTGGATCTTTTCGTACACGGAGCGCCCAGTCCACGACGCCTCGCCCATATTCCTCCCCTCTGCCCACAACGTCGGCAAAACATCGCTGATGTCTACCCCGGCCGGCCGGGGGTCGTGTGGACCTGCTGGTCCGCACGTGGTCCTGCTGTGGCCAGCCTCGGCCCGCTGGTGCGCTTGACAAACTTTGCGTTGCCGTAAATCCATCGGTTGGGGGCACACTGGGGGCATGCCACAAAAGCCTCCCGACGGGGCACCTCCCCCCGACGACGGCGCGCTGCCCGCGGCCGCTCTGGCCGAGCTGGCGCACCGTGCCCTCGGGGCCTACGTGCACGTGCCGTACTGCGCGGCGCGCTGCGGCTACTGTGACTTCAACACCTACACGGCCGCGGATCTCGGCGGCGCCCTGATCTCCTCGGTGGGCCTGACGACCTTCGTCGACATGGCGACCAGGGAGATCCGGCTGGCCCGCGAGGTCCTCGGCGCGGCGGCCGGCCCGATCGCCACCGTCTTCGTCGGCGGCGGCACGCCGACGCTGCTTCCCGCGGGCGACCTCGCCCGCCTGCTGCGCGCCCTCGACGCCGAGTTCGGGCTGGCTCCCGGCGCGGAGGTCACGACCGAGGCGAACCCGGAGTCGGTCGACCCGGCCCAGCTCGAGCAGCTGCGCGCCGCCGGATACACCCGGATCTCGTTCGGCATGCAGAGCGACCGGCCGCACGTGCTGGCGGCCCTTGACCGCCGCCACACCCCCGGGCGGGTGTCCGAGGTCATGCGCTGGGCGCGCAAGGCCGGCTTCGACCACGTGAGCCTCGATCTCATCTACGGGGCGCCCGGCGAGTCGGAGGCCGACTGGGCGGCGAGCCTGCACGCCGCGGTGCAGCTGGGGCCCGACCACGTCAGCGCCTACGCCCTGACGGTGGAGGAGGGCACCAAGCTGTCCCGCCGGGTCCGGCGCGGGGAGCTGCTGGAACCCGACGACGACCTGCTGGCCGACCGGTACCTGCTCGCGGACGACATCCTCGGCGCCGCCGGTCTGGTCAACTACGAGGTCAGCAACTGGTCGCGCGGCGCGGATGCCCGCTGCCGGCACAACCTGGGCTACTGGCGCGGGGACAACTGGTGGGGCTTCGGTCCCGGCGCGCACAGCCACGTGGGTGGCGTGCGGTGGTGGAACGTCCGCCATCCCGCCGAGTACGCCGCCCGGCTCGGTGCTGACCGCAGCCCGGCGCTTGCCCGTGAGGAGCTCGACGACGAGAGCCGGCGGGTCGAGCGGGTGATGCTGGGCGTGCGCCTCGCGGAGGGGCTTCCCGTCGGCGAGCTGGCCGAGGCGGGGCTGGCCGCCTGCGCGGAGCTGGCCCGATCGGGCCTGGTCGAGCCGGGCGGGCTGGAGTTCGGCCGAGTGCGCCTGACCCGGCGCGGTCGCCTGCTCACCGACACGGTCGTGCGCGCGTTGCTGCCGGACTGACGCGGCGTCCGGCGTGCCCCGGAACACGCCGCGCCGCGGGGTCGTTCTCGCAGGGGGACGTCGCCGGATCCTCACCGGCTACCGGATCCTCACCGGCTATTCGTGAGGTCGCTGATGTTCTGTGCTTGTCCGAGCGTTGGCGGCTACACTTGGCACTCACTGCGGCCGAGTGCCAGTTCCGGTGTTCGCCGGTGCACGCACCGTGGCCCGGCCACGTCCCGCTGCTGAAGGGGGTGCGACCGCGTGCTGGAGGATCGGCGGCTCGAAGTCCTTCGGGCGATCGTCGAGGACTTCGTCCTCAGCAACGAGCCGGTGGGTTCCAAGGCGCTGGCGGAGCGTCACAGCCTCGGCGTCTCGCCGGCCACGGTTCGTAACGACATGTCGGCGCTGGAGGAAGAGGGCTACATCACGCAGCCCCACACCAGCGCGGGGCGTATCCCCACGGACAAGGGCTACCGGTTGTTCGTCGACCGGCTGTCCGGCGTCAAGCCGCTGTCCCGCGCGGAGCGGCGCGCGATCCAGAGCTTCCTGGAGGGCGCGGTCGACCTGGACGACGTCGTCCGCCGCTCCGTGCGGCTGCTCGCGCAGCTCACCCGGCAGGTCGCCGTGGTGCAGTACCCGTCGATGTCGAGCAGCAGCGTGCGGCACATCGAAGTTGTCACCCTCGGTCCGCGACGGTTGCTTATGGTCATCATCACCGAGTCTGGTCGGGTCGAGCAGCGCATCGTCGACCTGCTCACCCCGGTGGACGAGGAGATGGCCGCGGAGCTGCGTTCGGCGCTGAACTGTGGCCTCACCGGCCAGCGGCTCGCGGAGGCGCACGAGGTGGTCGCGGCGCTGCCCGACCAGGCCAGGCCCGAGCTCCGGCCGTGCCTGGCGACGATGACCGGAGTGGTGCTGGAGGCGCTGGTGGAGCGCCCGGAGGAACGCATCGCCATGGCCGGCACGGCGAACCTCACCCGGGCCACGGTCGACTTCGCGGACTCGCTGCGCTCTATCCTCGAGGCGCTCGAAGAACAGGTCGTGCTGATGAAGCTCATCGGCTCGGCCCGCGAGACCGGTACTGTAACGGTACGCATCGGCCGAGAGACGGACGTTGACGCCCTGCGGTCGACCGCGGTGGTGGCCACCGGCTACGGCCGCGGCCCCTTCGCACTGGGCGGCATGGGCGTGGTCGGGCCGATGCGCATGGACTATCCGTGGACGATGGCGGCCGTCCGGGCCGTCGCCAAATACGTGGGTGAACTCTTGGGTGCCGACTGATGGCCGTGGACTACTACGCCGTTCTTGGCGTGCGTCGAGACGCGTCGAACGACGAGATCAAGCGGGCCTACCGCAAGCTGGCCCGTGAACTGCATCCGGATGTCAACCCCGACCCGGAGGCGCAGCAGCGCTTCCGTGGGGTGACCGCGGCCTACGAGGTGCTCTCCGACCCGGAGAAGCGCCAGATCGTCGACCTGGGCGGCGACCCGCTCGCGCCGGGCGGTGGCGGCGGTGGCGGCTCGCCGTTCGGCGCCGGTTTCGGTGGGCTCGGCGACATCATGGACGCCTTCTTCGGCGGCGGGGCGAACCGTGGCCCGCGCTCGCGCGTGCGGCGTGGCAACGACGCGCTGCTGCGCATCGAGCTCGACCTGTCCGAGACCGCCTTCGGCGCCACCCGCGAGATCACGGTGGACACCGCGGCGGTGTGCTCGACCTGCTCCGGGGCCGGTGCCGCGCCCGGGACGCACCCGGCGACCTGCGGTACCTGCGCCGGCCGCGGCGAGGTACAGCAGGTCACCCGGTCCTTCCTGGGCCAGATGGTGACCTCCCGCCCGTGCCCGCGCTGCTCGGGCACCGGCACCGTGATCGAGCACCCCTGCCGCGACTGCGGCGGGGACGGCCGGGTCCGCAAGCGCCGCACCCTCACCGTGAAGATCCCGTCCGGCGTCGAGGACGGGATGCGCATCCGGCTGTCGGGCGAGGGTGAGGTCGGTCCCGGTGGCGGCCCGCCCGGCGACCTGTACGTCGAGGTCTCCGAGCGGCAGCACGCGGTGTTCACCCGCGAGGGCGACGACCTGCACTGCGAGCTGCCGCTGCCGATGACCTCGGCGGCGCTGGGCACGTCCGCCACGCTGGAGACCCTCGACGGCACCGAGACGATCGCCGTCAAGCCCGGCACCCAGCCCGGCGAGGTGATCAAGCTGGCTGGTCGCGGGGTGCCGCACCTGCGCGCCGCCGGGCGTGGCCACCTGCACATCCACATCAACATCGAGACGCCGACCAAGCTGGACGCGGAGCAGGAACGGCTGCTGCGGGAGCTCGCGAAGCTGCGCGACGAGGAGGCTCCCGCGGTGGTGGGTGGTTCCACCGGCGGCGGTGCGAGCGGCCTGTTCCGCCGGCGCGGCTCCCGGCGTGGCCGCTGACGCGCCGCGCCGGCACCGCCAGGACTTCGAGGACATCCCCTGACCAGCGCGCTGTTCCAGGTCTCGCCGCTGCCGAGCGGGGACGCCTTCACGCTCGACGGCCCGGAGGGTCATCACGCGGCGGCGGTGCGCCGGCTGCGGGCGGGTGAGCCCGTCGATGTCACCGACGGCGTCGGCGGCGGTCTGGAGTGCATCGTCGTCGCGGTGCGCCGAGACGAGATCGACTGTGCGGTGCGCGGCCGGGTGCGGGTACCGCCGCCGCGGCCGCGGCTGGTCGTCGTGCAGGCGCTTGCCAAGGGGGACCGCGGCGAGCGGGCCGTGGAGATGCTGACCGAGGTCGGCGTCGACGAGATCGTTCCGTGGTCCTCGGCGCGGTCGGTGGTCCGGTGGGAGGGCGAGCGCGGCGCGCGGGCCCGCCAGCGCTGGGCACGCACCGCCGCCGAGGCGGCGAAGCAGTCCCACCGCCTGCACTGGCCGTGCGTCACGGAGCTCGTGGGCACCGCGGAGCTGGCACGGCGGGTGGCATCGGTGTCGTTCGCGGTCGCGCTGCACGAGCAGGCGAAGGAGCCGCTGGTCGGCCTGGCGCGGCGATGGCGTGCCGAGGCCGGTGCCGCCGTGGACGCCGGCGGTGTCGGTCCGGCCGGGGGCCTCGATGCGGACCCGGCGGGGGAGATCCTGCTCGTCGTCGGTCCCGAGGGCGGGCTCGACGACGGCGAGGTCGACGCGTTGCGGCAGGCCGGCGCGGCCGTGGCGAGGCTCGGGCCCACGGTGCTGCGCACGTCCACGGCCGGCGTGGTCGCGGCGGCCGTCGTGCAGGCCGAACTCGGTCGCTGGGACGGCCCGGGTGATGATGGATAGACTGGACGGGTAGCACCCGTGGTTCACTCCGTAGCCCATAAGGCGCCGTGGCCCACGAGTCGCCGACCCATCACCACGGTAATCGATTCTGAGAGGTGCCGCGGCCGTAGCTGGCCGCTCTCTATGCCCGAATCCGTCACGCCATCCGTCGCGTCGGCCGTTCCCGCCACGACGCGCCTCGTCGTACCCGGTCCGCACAGCATGGTGAGCCTGCTCGGCCACCAGGACGAGCTGCTGCGCACCATCGAGCGGGCCTTCTCCTCCGACATCCACGTGCGCGGCAACGAGATCACCATCACCGGCGCGCCGGCGGAGAACGAGCTGGCCGCGAAGCTGTTCGCCGAGCTCATCGCGCTGCTCGACGCGGGCACGGAGCTCAGTCCGCAGCACATCGACCACTCGCTGGCGATGCTGCGCAGCGGTGCCGGCGAGCGCCCGGCCGAGGTCCTCACCCTCAACATCCTCTCCAACCGGGGCCGCACGATCCGGCCCAAGACCCTCAACCAGAAGCGTTACGTCGACGCGATCGACCAGCACACGATCGTGTTCGGGATCGGCCCGGCCGGCACCGGCAAGACGTACCTGGCCATGGCCAAGGCCGTGCAGGCGCTGCAGGCGAAGAAGGTCAACCGGATCATCCTCACCCGCCCGGCGGTCGAGGCCGGCGAGCGGCTCGGCTTCCTGCCCGGCACCCTGTACGAGAAGATCGACCCGTACCTGCGGCCGCTGTACGACGCGCTGCACGACATGGTCGACCCGGACTCGATCCCGCGGCTGATGCAGAGCGGCACCATCGAGGTCGCCCCGCTGGCCTACATGCGCGGCCGCACCCTCAACGATGCCTTCATCCTCCTCGACGAGGCGCAGAACACCTCGCCCGAGCAGATGAAGATGTTCCTGACCAGGCTCGGCTTCGGCGCCAAGATCGTGGTGACGGGTGACATCACCCAGGTCGACCTGCCCAGCGGCACCCGCAGCGGCCTGCGTGTCGTCCGGGAAATCCTCGACGGCGTCGACGACGTGCACTTCGCCTCCCTGACCAGCTCCGACGTCGTCCGTCACCGGCTGGTGAGCGAGATCGTGGACGCCTACGCCCGCTGGGACGCGGCTGAGAACCTGCCCGGCGCGGCGGCGCCGGCGCGCTCCGGCCGCCGGGAGCGACGGTGACCGTCCCCGCGGTCGGAGAGGACCGCTGATGGCCGTGTTCGTCGCCAACGAGTCGGGCGCGAGCGATGTCGACGAGGTGCGCCTGACAGCGCTCGCCCGCTTCGTCCTCGACGCGATGAAGATCAGCCCGCTCGCCGAGCTGTCGGTCATGCTCGTCGAGGAGAAGGCCATGACCGACCTGCACGTGCGGTACATGGGCGAGGAGGGCCCGACCGACGTCCTGTCGTTCGCCCAGGACGAGGCGTTCGACGCCTCCTGGTCGGAGTCCGGGGACGACGATCCGACCACCCTGCTCGGCGACGTCGTGCTCTGCCCGGACGTGGCCCGCCGGCAGGCGGAGGCGGCCGGGCACTCGTTCGAGCGTGAGCTTCACCTGCTGTGCACGCACGGCATCCTGCACCTGCTTGGCTACGACCACGCCGAGCCGGACGAGGAACGCGAGATGTGGAAGATCCAGAACAAGCTGCTGACGTCCTGGGACGCCGCGGCCAGATCCGCCGGCGGGAAGCATCCCACGGGCGGCGCGAGCGGCGCGGACGGCGGCCCTGCCCCGGCCGGTCCGACCGCCACCCGCTGACCCCGGCCGGGGGCGACCGATGAGCTCCGGCGATCTCCTGCTCGTCTTCCTCACCGTGGTCGGATCGCTCGCCGCGGCCGGCTTCGGCTGCGTGGACGCGGCGCTGACCCGGGTGTCGCGGGTCTCGGTGGAGGGCTTCGCCCGGCAGAACCGGGCCGGCGTCGCCAACCTGTCCACCGTCGTGGCCGATCCCGGCCGCTACCTCGCCCCTCTGTTGCTGCTGCGGATCATCGGCGAGATGGTCGCGGCCGCCTGCCTCACCGTCCTGTTCGCCCGCGCGTACGGCGCCGGGTTCGCCGCGGTCGGGCTCGGCACGCTGGTCGCGACCCTGATCGCCTACATCCTGGTCGGGGTGATGTTCCGTACCCTCGGCCGCCAGCACGCGCCGGCCGTCGCGTTGGCGACCGCGGGGCTGACCGTGCGCCTCGCGCGCATCCTGGGGCCGCTGCCCCGCCTGCTCATCGCACTGGGAAACGCCGTCACGCCGGGTCCCGGCTATCGCGACGGGCCGTTCGCCTCCGAGGCGGAGCTGCGTGACCTGGTCGACCTCGCCGAGGAGAACGAGGTCATCGAGCGCGAGGAACGCGACATGATCGCGTCCGTGTTCGAACTCGGCGACACCCTCGTCCGCGAGGTGATGGTGCCCCGGCCCGACATGGTGTTCATCGAGTCGACGAAGTCGGTCCGCCAGGCGCTGTCCTTCGCGCTGCGCAGCGGCTTCTCGCGCCTGCCGGTGATCGGGGAGAGCGTGGACGACGTGGTGGGCATCGCCTTCCTCAAGGACATGGTCGCCCACGAGCGCGACGGCGACGAGGACGGCCCGATCGCCGAGATCATGCGCGCGCCCGCGCTCGTCCCCGAGAGCAAACCCGCCGACGACCTGCTTCGCGAGATGCAGGCGTCGCGCACCCACATGGCCATCGTCATCGACGAGTACGGTGGGACGGCCGGGCTGGTGACCATCGAGGACATCCTCGAGGAGATCGTCGGCGAGATCACCGACGAATACGACAGCGAGGTGGCCCCGGTGGAGTGGCTCGACGCCGGCACCGCCCGGGTGACGGCCCGCCTCGACGTCGACGACCTCGGCAAGCTGTTCGACCTCGACCCCGAGGAACTGCCCGGCGCCGACGACGCGGTGACCGTCGGCGGCCTGCTGGCCACCGCGCTCGGCCGGGTGCCGATCCCGGGCGCCACCGCTGAGGTCGGTGGCCTGCGGCTGACGGCCGAGCGGGCGGCCGGCCGGCGCAACCAGATCGGCACGATCGTCGCCACCCGACTCGACGGGGCGCCGCCCACCGCGGGCCGCCCCCCGAACGGCTCCACCAGCCGCCCCGCACCGGCAGGCGCGCCCCGACCCGCTGACGGTCCCGCCGCGGCGGGCGGACCCACGCTGGCGGGCGGCGCCGCTCCGACAGGCGACGCCGCTGCGAGCCTGGACCCCGCCTCGAGCACGGACCCCGCGCCGGCGGGTGATCCGCAGCCGGGCGATGGTGCCGCGGTGGCGGACCGGCCGGTAGCCCCCTCGCAGCAGCATGGAAAGGTGACCTCGTGACCGCTGACCCGACCTCGCCGGGCGCTGTGCCCGCCGGTGGGCCAGGCCTCGAGCTCGCGGCCGAGGACGCGAAGCTGCTCGTCCTCGCCCGCTCGGCCCGGCTGCGCGCCTACGTTCCGGATGGCCGGCGGGCGGAGGGCGCCGCCCTGCGTGACACCGACGGGCGCACCTACGCGGCGGCGACCGTCGGCCTGCCCCGGGCGGAGCTCGCGATCTCGGCGCTGCGCGCCGCCGTCGCCGCGGCCGTCTCCAGTGGCGCCCGCCGTTTCGAGGCCGCCGCCGTCGTCACCGAGGGCGACGGGATCGACGCCGACGACCTCGCGACCCTGGCCGAGTTCGGCACCGGGATCCCCGTCCTCCTCGCCGGTACCGACGGAACGGCCCGTGCCCGGACGGCCAGCTAGCGTGGCGACCACCAGCGGCAGCACCACCGACCCGAGCCCGCCGGCGGCCTTCCGCTCCGGGTTCGCCTGTTTCGTCGGCCGGCCCAACGCGGGCAAGTCGACGCTGACCAACGCGCTCGTCGGCACCAAGGTCGCGATCACCAGCGGCCGGCCGCAGACCACCCGGCACGCCATCCGCGGCATCGTGCATCGCGACGACGCGCAGCTCGTGCTCGTCGACACCCCCGGGCTGCACCGCCCGCGCACCCTGCTCGGCCAGCGGCTCAACGACGTCGTGCGGGCGACGCTGTCCGAGGTGGACGTGGTCGGCTTCTGTATGCCCGCCGACGAGCCGCTCGGCCGCGGCGACACGTTCATCGCCGAGGAGCTGTCCCGGCTGCCGAAGCGGACGCCGGTGGTGGCCATCCTCACCAAGACGGACAAGGTCACCGACCCGGATCGGATCGGCGCCCGGCTGCTCGAGGTCTCCGGGCTCGGCGAGTTCAGTGACATCGTCCCCGTGAGCGCCGTGCGCTCCTACCAGGTGGACGTGCTCGCCGACGTCCTCGTCTCCCGCCTGCCCACCGGCCCGGCGCTCTACCCGGGCGGGGAGCTGACCGACGAGCCGGAGCAGGTGATGGTCGCCGAGCTGGTCCGCGAGGCGGCGCTGGAGGGCGTACGCGACGAGCTGCCGCACTCGCTCGCCGTGGTGGTCGAGGAGATGGTGCCGCGGGAGGGGCGGCCCGAGACGCGGCCGCTGCTCGACGTGCGGGTCAACGTCTTCGTCGAGCGGCCGAGCCAGAAGGCGATCGTCATCGGCGCCGGCGGCTCGCGGCTCAAGGCGGTCGGCTCGCAGGCCCGCACCCAGATCGAGGCGCTGCTGGGCACCCCGGTCTACCTCGACCTGCACGTCAAGGTGGCCAAGGACTGGCAGCGCGATCCCCGTCAGCTGCGCCGGCTGGGCTTCTGACCCAGGGTCGCGGCGCCAGGCCCGCCAGGAGCGGGCCCGTGGCCGACGGGTAGGCGGGCCCTGGGACGGTTCGGGGCGGCGCCCGGCCGCCCGGCGGGCGCCGGGTCAGTGGTGCGACGACCGTCGGCGCCACCAGCGCGGTCGGCGGCGTTCCGGCCGCTCCCGCGCGCCCCCCGGGTCGTGGGTGGCCTCGCCGTCCACGATCTCCAGAACCGCGGGCCGCACGCGGCGTCGGCGCACCGTCGGGGCCCTGGCGTCCTCGGCCTCGCCCACCGGCGTCGTCCGCCGGATGGGCCCGATGAAGACCCGCCCGGCCGGCTCCGACATCGGCGTCCCGGAGATCTGCGTCTGCGGGATCTGCCTCTGCGGGGCGGGCGTCTGCGGGGCCTGCGTCTGCGGGGCCTGCGACTCGGGGAGCGGCGGCCGCGGCGTCTTCTCGTCGGGGGCCTTCGCCGCCACATCGGCCGGCGGCGCGGCGGCGTCACGGTGATCGGGGGCACCGGACGGCTCGGCGGCTCGCGGGGGCTGCGCGTGCGCGACGGGCGGGGGAGCGGTGCCC
>NZ_FZMO01000142.1 GCF_900197875.1 Frankia canadensis
GGAACCGGGCACGGCCACGGCCGGTCAGACCCGGGGTGCCCCACCGAAAGGTGAGGCGGCATGAACAGCGCTATCCAGCGCTCTCATGCAACGGTCAGGAGTCGGCGGCGTAGGCGCGCAGGAACGTGTCCACCGCCGATCTGGACACCACGAGCAGTTCCTCGGCGGGAATCTCCCGGGTGCCCATCCGTGAGCGTGTTTCGATGGGTCCGGTGAGCAGGGCGAGGAACTGCTCGGCGGCGCAGGTGGGATCGGCGGGGCGGATCCGTCCGGACAGCGACAGCCGGGCGATCCGGTCGGCGAGCGCTTCGGCGAGCCGCACGGAGGTGCGACCCTGGACGTCGGCGATCAGATCGGGGAAGCGGGCGACCTGCGCGTAGGCCAGCGAGCGCAGCGCCCGGGCACGCTCGTCACAGCACACCCGCACCAACTCGTCGGCGACGTCCTCCCACACGGCGCGCAGGTCGTCGCCGACAGCGCGCAGCCGGTCGACGGCGGCGAGGCTGTCGGCCAGCACCGCCTCGGCGACGGTCGCCATCGTCTGGCGGAACAGCTGCTCCTTGTCGTCGAGGTGGCTGTAGACCGTCGCCTTCGCCACGTTCGCCTCGGCGGCGATCTCCTGCACGCTGGTCAGCTCGTAGCCCTGGGCGGCGAAGACGGTGAAGGCAGCCTGGAGGATCGCCTGGCGCTTGTCGATCCGACCGCGCGACGATGCCCGCCTGGCGGACGGCGCCGGTGCGCTCATCGGCCAATCGTATCGGTGCGCCTGAACCGCCGGGATCGGCTGCGGTGGCATGGCCTCAGCGCGCCGTGGGCCGACCGGTCCCGGGCGCGCTTCCGGTGGCGACGAGGCCTGCGGCGGGCGTGATCAGCCGGTGGGCGATGAGCCACTGTCCGCCGTCCTCGCGGTAGGCGTCCTCGACGAGCCCGATGGTCGTCCAGTCCGCCGGCCTGGCTCGTCCGGCAACGGTGCGGGCGGCGGCCCAGTGCCAGACGGTGGCGTGGCCGGTGAGCCGGGGCCTGCCCCTGCTCCAGTCGATGTCGGGCGGCGCGCTGGTGTGCGCGACCGCGGGCCCGGCGAGCCGGTAGGACGGGTGGGCTGGCGGCCGTCCGGCGACCATGAAGTCGACGAACGCGTCGCGGCCGATGAAACGCTGCGGTGGCCCGGGCATGATCCGGTATTCGATGAACGCGTCGGCGGTGAAGCATCGCCGGCCGAGCTGTTCGTAGTCGCGGGCGTCGGCGAGGTGGAAGAAGCGGTGGTGGGTGCGCAGGATGGCCCGCTCGGCCTCGAGGCGGTCGAGAACGGTCGTCATGATGGCGGCCTTCCGGTCCGTGATGGCTTGTGGGACGGCGATCAGTTGGAGCGGGCGGATGCTGACGGCGTCAGCGGTGGCCCGCGGGATCCGCGGGCGGCGGCGAACCGGCGGCGACCAGCCCGGCCGCGGGCGTGACACGTCGCCGGGCGATGAGCCATCGGCCCTCGTGGCGGCGATAGGCGTCCTCGACCAGGAGGACGACGGTCCAGTCGGCGGGGCGCAGGTCACCGAGGTGCGCCCGGGCGGTGAACCAGTGCCAGGCGGTGGTGTAGGCGGTCAGGAAGGGCTGATCGTGACCGTTCCAGTCGACGACGGCGAGTCCGGGCACATGCGCGGTCATCTCGGACCGTGCGTCCAGCTGAGTGCGCAGGTGTCGGGTGACCTCGCCAGGGCCGTGCAGTCGGTGAGCCGTGGGCAGACGGACCTCGAGTTCGGCGTCCGGAGTGAGGCACTGCTCGGCCACCTGCTCGTACTGCCGGGTGTCGAGGAGGCGGAAGAAGCGTGTGAAGGTGCGCAGGATGTCGCGCTCGGACTCCAGCCGGGCGATCCGGGCGGAGGTTTCGTCATGCATGGTGGGCTACCTTCGGTGACAGGCGTGGCAACGGGCACGCACCTCCGGTCGGATGGGGCGGCCAGGAGAGGCTGAACCGCCTCGTAAACCATACCCACGAGTCTAGTTAACTGGCCCGTCGAGAATGGAAGTGGGGTTGGTCGGTCTCGGCGGCTGGAGGGGCGAGGTGGTCCTCCCGGCGGCGTGAGCCGGACATCGGGCTGTGCATCAGACGCGCCCGGGGGGATTCGATCGCGGCGGCCGTCGTGGCATTGACGAGCTCGGGCCCGGACTGGGGTGGGACACCGGCGCCGTCAGATCGCGCGCCGGGCAGCAGGCGGTCGAGCCAGCGAGGCAGCCACCAGTTTGCTCGGCCCAGCAGGGCCATGGTCGCAGGGACCAGGACCATGCGGACGAGTGTCGCGTCCAGCACGATCGCCGAGGCCAGGCCCAGACCCAGCATCCTGACCATCGGTGCGGGATTGGCGACGAAGCCGAGGAACACGACCGTCATGATCAGTGCCGCGGAGGTGATCACACGGCCCGTACCCGCCATTCCCCGGGCCACCGACTCGGAGCTGTCGCCGGTGGCGACGTACTCCTCGCGGATGCGCGAGAGCAGGAACACCTCGTAGTCGATGGAGAGGCCGAACAGGACGGCGAAGAAGATCGTGGGCAACGGTGAGGCGATCAGATAGGTGTCGTCGAGTCCGAACAGGCCGCCGAACCATCCCCACTGGAAGACCGCGACGACCACGCCGTAGGCGGCGCCGATCGACAGCAGGTTCAGCAGCGCGGCCTTCAGCGGCACCGCGATCGAGCGGAACACCACCATCAGCAGCAGGAACGATGCGGCGAGGATCGCGGCGACGAAGGTCGGCAGAGTATCGGTGAGCTGTCTGGTCAGGTCGTCGGTCATCGCGGTCAGCCCCGACACGGCGACGTTGCCCGGCACGATCTCGCGAATGCGCGCCAGGGTGTCGGAGGTCGCGCGGTCAGCGGGGGCCGTGGTCGGGAAGGCGCGCAGTACGGCGGTGTCACCGGCGGGGGAGAATCGCGGCTCGTTCACGGTGGCGATCCCGGGATCGGCGTTGATGCGCTGGGCCAGGGCGGGCAGGGCGTCGCGGCCTCCCTGCGCACCGGTGCCGGCGCCCGCATTCGCGCTGCGAAGATCGGCCACGATCAGCAGCGGGGCGTTCACCCCGGGGCCGAAGCCGTCGGCGAGCAGGTCGTAGGCGCGGCGATGGCTGGTGTGCGGCGAGTCGTCTCCGGCGTCCGGGAATCCTGTCCGCATGCTCAGCGCCGGTGCGGCCAGGGCGAGCAGCATCGCCGCCGCAGCCAGCAGATATGGCCAGGGACGGCGGGCGACGCGGTGGGCGAAGCGCCACCACGCCGTGGTGTGGGCCGAACCCGTGGACGCCCGGCCGCGTCGGCCCGGGATGCGTCCCGCGTCGACACGATCGCCGAGCAGCGAGAGCAGCGCCGGTAGCAGCGTGAGGGCACTCGCCACGGCGAACATGACCACCAGGGAGGTGCTGAGCCCGATGGAGGTCAGGAAGCCCAGGCCGGTCAGCGTGAGGGCGGTCATCGCCACGACGACGGTGCCGCCGGCGAGCAGGACGGCGGAACCTGACGACGCCATCGCGTCGGAGAGCGCGCTCGGACTGTCCTGGCCCACCGCCCGGTTCTCGCGATAGCGCGCCACGATGAACAGGGCATAGTCGATACCGACCCCGAGACCGACCATCGCCCCGATCGTCGGCGCTGCCGACGAGACCTCGGCGATGCCCGCCAGCAGCATGATGCCGCCGACTCCGGCGGCGACGGTCACCAGGGCGAGCACGATCGGGACGAGCGCCGCCACGACCGAGCCGAACGCCACCACCAGCACCACCAGGGCGGCGGCCAGACCAACCACCTCGATGCCCGACGTCTGCGCGTCAGCGTTGATGAAGGCCGCGTCGCCACCCAGCTCCGCCTGGACGCCGTTGACCCGCGCCGGTCGCATCGCGTCCGTGATCGCGGCGAGCACGCCTTGGCTGACCTCTGTCGTGGGCACATCGAAGCGGATCTCGGCGTATCCGATGCGCCCGGTGGGGGACACCGCCCCGGCGGAGAACGGGTTCGTGACAGCGACGACGTGGTTCACCCGCCCGATCCGAGTGGCGGTGGCCTCGACGACGGCACGACTGCCCTCGAGACGCTGCCCGTGGGGCACGGCGAACACCGCCGTCGCGCTGCCGCCGGCCGCGTCCGGGAAGCGTTCCTCGAGCAGTGTCATGGCCTTCTCGCTCTGGCTGCCGGGAGCGACGAAGTCATCGATGAACGAGCCGCCGACCGTGCCGGCCAGAGCCAGCATCAGCACGGCGACAAGTCCCCAGGCGGCGATCGTGCGCTTCGGTCTGCGTGCGCTCATGTCCCCGACGCGGCGGGCGAACTGCTTCATGAGGGGAACTGTGCGCGGCGGACCCCCGAGTCGTCGCCCGTCCGTGGAGGGGCTGCCAGCCCCGCCTAGAGGCGGTGGACGCGGCGCGGATCCTGCCCTCGTCTCCTCCTCGAGGGGGAGACCGCCGTGCGTCTGAAGGCGGGCGACGGCCGGCCCCGGCTCGCATACCGTGATCCCGTCTGGTCGACGGGAGCGTCGCCGGTCCCCACCAGAATCCTGGTCCACCACAGCGAAGGGAGATGGCGAAGCCCCATGACGCCGACCGCCGGGACGCCGACCTCCGAGGCGTCGAGCCCGGGCGCCCGGAAGGGTCTGCGAGGTCCCTTCGCCCGCTGGCCCCGCACCGCGGACGCCGTTCTCGCCGCCGCCGCCTTCGTCATGACGGTGTTCGTGATCGACGGTCCCGGCGACTCGATGGTGGTGCGCGGCCTCGCCGACGTCCCGGTTCTCGTTCTCCTGGTCTGCGCCGTGACCTGCACGGCGCTGTACCGGCGCAGACGCTCGCCGCTGGTCGCCCTGGGTGTTTCGCTCATCGCCTGGGCCGCCCTGATCGGCACCGGCGAGACCCATCTCGGCTTCGCCACGATCACCGCCCTGTATGCCAGCGGCCGCTACGCTCCCGCGGACTGGCGCGCTCCGACGGGCGCCTTCGTGGCCTCGGCCCTGGCCAGCATCGACGGCCTCGATGACCCCGGCCCGTGGTGGCAGGTGCCCGTCTTCGGCAGTCTCGTCATGGTCGGGGCGTGGTATATCGGGCGTCGTGTCCAGCTCCGTCACGACCGCGCTGACCAGCTCCGGCGGGAACGGGCCGCCGAGACCAGTCGGATCGTCGCCGAGGAGCGCACCCGCATCGCGAGGGAGTTGCACGACGTCGTCGCTCACCGGGTCAGCCTCATGACGGTGCAGGCCAGCGGGGCCAGGGCCGTCGCCGCCGAGGATCCGGCGGCGGCGCTGGGCGCGATGCGAGCGGTGGAGGAGGCAGGCCGGCAGGCGCTCGACGAGCTGCGCCACCTTCTCGGCGTCCTACGGCCGCAGAGCAGCCTCGACGACCTGGGGCCGCAGCCCAGCCTCGCCGAACTGCCCGGGCTCATCGAGCAGATCCGGCAGGCGGGTGTGAAGGTCACCTCGGCGGTGGAGGCGCTTCCGGCGGACCTGCCGGCCCGCACGGATCTGTTCGCCTACCGCATCATTCAGGAGGCACTCACCAACGTGCTGAAACACGCCGGCCCCGGAGCGTCCGCCGAGGTGCGACTGCGTGCCGATCGGGACCGCATAGCCATCGAGGTCCGCGACGATGGCGGAGCGTTCGTCGCGCCGGAACCCGCCGCTCCCCGGGAGGCTCCGGGTGGCCACGGCGTCATCGGGATGCGGGAGCGGGCGCTGCTGCTGGGCGGAACTCTGGAGGCGGGGCTCTGTGCGGGCGGTGGATTCCGGGTAGTTGCCCATCTGCCGGCCAAAGGAAAACCCGCGTGAGCATCCGTGTCCTCATCGTCGACGATCAGGCCCTGGTCCGTGGGGGCCTCGCGATGGTCCTGCGGGTGCACAACGACATCGAGGTGGTGGCCGAGGCCGGCACCGGAGTCGAGGCGATCGAGCAGGCTCGCCGGCACCGTCCCGACGTGATTCTCATGGATATCCGGATGCCGGTGATGGACGGGCTGGAAGCGACGTCGAGAATCCTCGCCGAGGCCGACTGGGACACGCGGGTACTCATCCTGACCACCTTTGATCCGGACGAGTACGTGTACCAGGCGCTGCGTGCGGGCGCGAGTGCGTTCGTGCTGAAGGACATCCCGGCCGAGCAGCTCGCGGACGCCGTGCGCGCCGTGGCGGACGGCGGCGCGCTGCTGGCACCGTCGATCACCCGGCGCCTCATCGGGCGGTTCACCGAACGCCGGGCCGTCGGCTCCGCGGCCTCGCGCCGTGTCGAGCGCCTCACCGAACGGGAGCGTGACGTGGTGGTCGCCGTCGCGCGCGGTTCCAGCAACTCCGAAATCGCGGGACAGCTGTTCATCGGACCCGCGACGGTCAAGTCGCACGTGTCGAGCATCCTCACCAAGCTCGGCCTGCGGGACCGCGCCCAGATCGTGGTCTTCGCCTATGAGAGCGGCCTGGTCGAGGCCGGCGACCACGACATCGGCCAGTGAAGGGTCGGTCCGTGTCTGGGCGATGACCCGGCGGGGCCACCACTCCCTCCGCATGATCGTCGGGCGGCCCTGTTGCGCGGATGGCCGCGGTCAAGAAGGTGATTAGGGCAATGGTGGAACTGCCAGGGCAGGACCTTGTGCGCCTGGTGTGGGAGCCGGAATTCCCGTGTATGTGGGACGTCAGGCGGGGCCGCGGCCGGTGGCCCGTGGATAACGTGGCGTGCGCCGGCAGGTTTATCGGCCGGTGCGCCGAGCCGCGCGGTGCGGGACCGTCCATCCGCCGGGCCCGTCGCCGCCGACGGTGACACACATTCATTGTGGGCTGCCCGGCGGCGGTCGTGACACCCGACGCCGGGAACGCGTGCCACCGCCGGCAGCGGCATCACCATCTGGAGCGGACTGTGACACTTGTGCACGATACGCCGGCCGGGCATACGGGCCCGTCGGTGGGCGAGGCCCCACCCAGGGCGGTGAAAACCCTGGCACACTACCTGCGGACGACGTCGCACAAGGACATCGCGCTGCTGTACTTCCTGACGTCGCTGGTCTTCTTCGCCTTCGCCGGCGTCCTGGCGATGTTCATCCGGGCCGAGCTCGCCAGGCCGGGCCTGCAGCTCCTGTCGAACGAGCAGTACAACCAGATATTCACGATGCATGGCACGCTCATGCTGCTGATGTTCGCGACACCCATCGCGTTCGCGTTCGCGAACTATCTGATCCCGCTGCAGATCGGATCGCCGGACGTCGCCTTTCCGCGGCTGAACGCGCTGTCCTTCTGGTTCTTCCTGTTCGGCAGCCTGACCGTCATGGCGGGATTCCTCACGCCGAACGGCGCCGCATCCTTCGGCTGGTTCGCCTACGTGCCGCTGTCGAACGCGGCGTACTCGCCCGGCGCCGGCTCGGACCTGTGGATCGTCGGCCTGACCGTCTCCGGTCTCGGCACCATCCTCGGCGCGGTCAACTTCATCACGACGATCCTGTGCCTGCGGGCGCCCGGCATGACGATGTTCCGGCTGCCGATCTTCTGCTGGAACCTGCTCGTCACGTCGATCCTGGTCCTGATCGCCTTCCCGGTGCTCGCCGCGGCGCTGCTCGCCCTGGAGATCGACCGCCGGTTCGGCGCGCACATCTTCGACGCGGCGAACGGCGGTGCCATCCTCTGGCAGCACCTGTTCTGGTTCTTCGGGCATCCCGAGGTGTACATCATCGCGCTGCCCTTCTTCGGGATCATCACCGAGATCATCCCGGTGTTCTCCCGCAAGCCGCTGTTCGGCTACAAGGGTCTCGTCTACGCGACGATCGGCATCGGTGCGCTGGCGATCGCCGTGTGGGCCCACCACATGTACGTCACCGGCGCCGCGCTGCTGCCTTTCTTCGCGTTCCTGACGTTCCTGATCGCGATTCCCACCGGGGTCAAGTTCTTCAACTGGATCGGCACCATGTGGCATGGCTCGATCACCTTCGAGCCGCCGATGATGTTCGCCATCGGCTTCCTGGTGACCTTCCTGTTCGGTGGTCTGACCGGTGTCCTGCTTGCCAGCCCGCCGGTCGACTTCCACGTCAGTGACAGCTATTTCGTGGTCGGTCACTTCCACTACGTCGTCGCCGGGCTGCTCTTCGCCGGATTCGGTGGAATCTACTTCTGGTTCCCGAAGGTCACCGGACGGATGATCAACGAGCGTCTCGCCAAGGTGCACTTCTGGACGATGCTCGTCGGGTTCCACACGACGTTCCTGGTGTTCCACTGGCTCGGCGTCAGGGGCATGCCGCGCCGGTATGCCGACTACACGTCGTCCGACGGCTTCGACACGCTGAACGCCATCTCGTCCGCGGGCAGCGTCCTGCTCGCCCTGTCGACGGTGCCCTTCCTCTACAACCTGTGGTGGTCGTACCGCAAGGGCCGGATCGTGACGGTGGACGACCCGTGGGGCTACGGGAACTCGCTGGAATGGGCGACATCCTGCCCGCCGCCGCGGCACAACTTCTCCTCGCTGCCGCGGATCCGTTCCGAGCGCCCCGCCTTCGACCTGCACCACCCGGAGACGGTGACCGGCGGCGCGCTGGAGCAGCACGCCACGCGGGAACTGCGCACCTGAGCGCGGAACCACGTACCTGAGAGCGCGCGCGGGACACGCGGACGGGTGAACCGCCCCGGGACCGAGACACGGACCCGGGGCGGTTCACCTGTTTCCGTGCGCGGACGCGCCGCGGCCGTCGAGATCAGCGCCCCGCGGCGTGATCCGCGTGGTCACCAGCTTGCTGGCAAGCAGCTTGTGAGGGCAGGGGCGCATCTGCGGTTCTGGGGACACTCACCGCAGCCTTTGTGGTCGTGGGATCGTTACGAAAGTGCGGTGCGTGGCAGTGTCGACCGATTCTGGTTGAGGGTGCGGATGGCCTCCGCTACGGTGTGTCCGGCCGGGGAATCCTTCTCGGTGTCGACGCCGGGATCACGGGGTGTCGAGTCGGCACTGTTGTGAGGGCAGATGGCGTTCCGCTTCAATCCGCCGCCCGGCTGGCCCGTCCCGCACGCGGGGTGGACGCCTCCGCAGGGCTGGCAGCCCGATCCCGGCTGGCCCTCCCCGCCCGCGCACTGGAACTTCTGGGTGGACGACGGCCCTGGTTCTCCGCCGCCGCAGGCTTTGCCGCCGGCGACGACGGCGACCGGTTGGCCTGCCCCGCCGGCGCAGTCGACCGGCTGGCTTCCGCCGGCAGCGCCGCCGACGGGCTGGATACCGTCTCATCCGCCGGCCAACGGGTCGTATCCGGCCGCGTCGTCGTGGAAGTGGGCGGCGGGCGGAGCGGCCGCGGTGTTCCTCGGTTCGCTGTTGCCGTTCATCTCGTATTCCGGTTATCTCGGCGGGGACATCGTGCCCGGCGCGCGGGTGGCCTCCGCGGCATTCGGCCTGCTCCTGCTCGGACTCGCCGTCGGCGCCAGGGCGAGGTCGCAGGCCTGCGACGTGCTGCTCCTGCTCGGCGGCCTTCTCGGCGCCCTCGGCTATGGGACGTTCATCCTGCTGGGCCTCGCCGGTTTCGAGGATGACGACGCCTCGCTGTTCGGCACGACCACCAGAATCCAGTTCGACCCCAACGTCGGCATCACCAGCTGCCTCGCCGGCTGTGCCGTCGTCGTGGTCGCCGCCATCCAGGGCCTGCGCGCCCGTTGAGCGACTCCCGTCGCTGGCCCCAGCGGCCGCCGTTCGTCGGGGCCGAGTGGAGCTCGACGAGCACGGCGCCGGTAGGTACTCCGGGTACGGCGCGGGGCGTTGGCGTGTGACCGGGAAACGTAGCGTGCAGGCCCCGTCCTTCAGGGCGGGGTCAGCACATCAACTCCGGCGTCAGGATGACAACGGCATGAT
>NZ_FZMO01000281.1 GCF_900197875.1 Frankia canadensis
CCTCGCCGCCCGCCCCCCAGCCGGATCCGCCTGCCGATCCGAGCATCGCGTCCGCCGACTCGGCCGGCTCCACCGACTCCGCTGCCGGCCTCCTGTCCACCGCGAGGCCCAACCCGTCCGGCGCGCCCGAGGCGACCGGCTCGGCCTCCTCGGACCCCGCGGCCGCGGGTGTCGGCTCCGGGTCGGCCGGAGCCGCGCCAGGCATCATCGGGCCCGCGCCCACCGGGGCGGCCGGCGTGGCGCAGGTCGTCGCCCAGGTCGCCGCGGGCGTGGTACCAGCACCGCCGGGGCCCGTGGAGCCCGGGGCCGGCGGCGGGGAGCCGTCGGCGGCCAGCAGCGGTGGGGAGCCGTCGGGTGCCGGCGGCACCACCGCCCGGGTGACCTCACCGCCCTGGGCGGGCCGTTCTCGTCCGGGTGGGCCCACCACCCCGGTCGGGTGGTCGGGATCGACGGGCGGTACCCGGCCCGGCGGTACCGGGCCCGGCGGGCCCATCGCCCCGCTCGAACGCGACGATCCGATCGACCTCGACCGGGTCGAGTTGCTGGGCCGGCTCGGCGAGGGCGGCATGGGCACCGTCTTCCTCGGCCGGGGCCGGCCGAACGCACCCGGGTACGCGGGCCGACTCGTCGCGGCCAAGGTCATCCGGCCGGATCTGGCGCGGGTGTCCGAGTTCCGGGCCCGGTTTCGGCGGGAGGCGGACATCGCCCGCCGTGTCGCCCGGTTCTGCACGGCCGAGGTCCTCGATGTCGTCGACCCGCCCGACGGCCTGCCCTACCTGGTCACCGAGTACATTGACGGACTCACCCTCGCCCAGAGCGTGGCCACGGAGGGCCCGCTGCGCTCGGCCGACCTGGAACGCCTGGCGGTGAGCGTCGCGGCGGCGCTGACCTCCATCCACGGCGCGGGCATGGTGCACCGGGACCTCAAGCCGTCGAACGTGCTGCTGTCGTCCCTCGGTCCCCGGGTGATCGACTTCGGGATCGCGCGGGCACTGGACGCCCAGACGATGCTCAGCCAGGAGATCCAGAGGATCGGGACGCCGGCGTTCATGGCCCCCGAGCAGGCCAACGGCGAGCCGGTCACGGCGGCTGCGGATGTGTTCGCCTGGGGCGGGCTCGTCACCTACGCGGGCACCGGTTCGTTCCCGTTCGGTGACGGCCCGACGCCGGTGCAGCTTTACCGGGTCGTGCACCGGGAGCCGCTGCTCGACGGGCTGGATCCGGCGCTGCGCCCGATCGTCGAGGAGGCGATGCGCAAGGACCCGGCCGCCCGGCCGAGCGCGCAGGAGCTGTTCCTGCGGCTGGTGGGGATGGGGCCGTCGACGCATCCCGATCCGGATCTCACCCGCGTCCTGCACTCGTCGGTCCCGATCGCGACGCCACCTCAGCGCACCGACACCGGCGCAGGGCCGAGCGACCCGGGTAGACCCGGGCGGGCCGCGTCCACCGGTGCCGCCCCGGCTCCCGGGGATCGCGCCAGCGGAACCCCACGCCCGCACGCGCGGGCGTGGCCCGGCCCGGACGCCGGTCAGGCAGCCGTCCAGTCCGGGCCCGGCGCCGCCGGGCGACCCCACACCGGCGGCACCGGTTCCAGCCCAGATCACGGCAGTGGCTCAGGTGACGTCGATGGTGTGGGCGGCGGATACGCCACGCGCACCGGCCCCCGACCCAGCGCCGGCGCCGGCGCCGGCCAGGCGAGCGGCACCGGCCGCGAGGTCGCCCACGACGCGGCTGGACCCGCGGCCTGGCCGGATTCCGCCGGCAGCGCCGGATTCGCCGATCCCACGCGATCCGCCGAGTCAGCACGATCCGTCCACTCCGCCCACTCCGCCCGAATCGCCGACTCGGCCAGGTTCACCGACTCCGCGGGAATCGCCGGCTCAGAGAGGTTCGCCGACTCACCGAGGCTCGCCCATCCCGCCGGGCCCGCCGATCGCACCGGCTTCGCCGATCCCGCCGGGTTCGCCATGCCCGGCACGCTGGGCGCCGCCGCCGGGGGCGATGGCTCCGGGGGAACCGCGGTGGGCGTCGGACCCGCCCCGACTGAACCAGCGACGCGACCACACCGGCGGTGGAGCCGGCGGCGTGTCGCGCTGCTCGCCGCCCCGGTGCTCGCGGTGCTGCTCATCACCGCGCTCGTCCCACTCGCGCTGACGTCCGGTGGCGACGTGCGACCCAGCCGGCAGGAGACGGCGGCGCGAGTGGCACTCGCCGCGGAGGCGGTGCGCAACTCCGACGCCGACCTGGCCGCCCGGCTGTCGCTGGCCGCCTACCGGATCAGCCCGGTGCGCGAGGCACGGGCCGCGCTGCGCACGTCGTTCGCGTCGGCGACGGCGACTGTGCTGCCCGGCCATACCGCGTCCGCGCTCGGTGTCGACATCAGCCCGAACGGCCGGCTGCTCGCCTCCACCGGTGCCGACGACCTCGTTGCGCTGTGGAGCATCGCCGACCGCGCGCATCCGGAGCGGCTCGCGACCCTCAACGCGCACCACTCCTGGGTCCTCGACGCCGCGTTCAGCCCGGACAACCGGCTGCTGGCGACGGTCAGCTACGACCGGTCGGCCATCCTGTGGGACGTCAGCGATCCGCGCCACCCCGTCCAGCTGTCTGTCATCCTCGGCCATGACGGCTGGGTGCTCGACGCCGCGTTCAGCCCGGACGGCCGGATCCTCGCCACCTCCGGCTACGACAACACGGCGCGGTTGTGGGACGTCACCGATCCGCGCCGTCCCCGCGAGCTGTCGGTGCTCGACCGGCACACCAGCTGGGTCAACGAGGTCGCCTTCAGCCCCGACGGACGTCTGCTGGCAACCGCCAGCGCGGATCGCACCGCTCGGCTGTGGGACGTCGCCGATCCACGTCACCCGCGTCCGCTCGCCGCCATCACAGCGCACACGGACTACGTCTGGACGGTGGCGTTCAGCCCGGACGGTCGGCGGCTGGCCACCGGCGGGTACGACGGCACGGCACGGCTGTGGGACATCGCCGATCCGTCCCGCCCCAAGGCCGTGGCATCGTTCCCCGCTGACGAGAAGTGGGTCTTCGACCTGGCCTTCAGCCCGGACGGCCGGACGCTGGCCACCGCCGGCTGGGACACGACCGTGCACCTGTGGGACGTCAGCGGCCCCGGCCGCCCACCGTCCATCGGCACGATCAACGGGCACGGCGACTGGATCCAGGCCGTCGACTGGACACCGGACGGCTCCGGCATCGCCACCGCGAGTGACGACTACACCGTCCGGATCAGCCGCGTCGACGACGCCAGCCTGATCGCCGCCGCCTGCGCCGACCCGTCGAAGGAGATCAGTGCCGCGGAGTGGCGGCGTTACATCTCGGACGTCCCATACCAGCCCGTCTGCTAGCGCACCCCCTGGCGCCCACTCGTCTGTCGGGGGCCGGAGCCTCCCGGCGAGGTCGAGTCCAGCACCGTACCCCGCGCGAGCGGGCGGGACGTGTTCCCGTCGACCCAGGGCTCCCGTCCAGGGCTCACGACCGCCTTGTCCACAGCCCGGCGGGCCTGCCTCAACTATCCACAGATTCAAACATGCGTTCGACAGTCCGAGGTTCCCGCCCTACTTTCGGTCCATGGTCATTCACGCGCCGAGCGGCGAGAGTTCCAGCCCCACAGCGCATCCTCCCGACCCACCCGAACCCCTCGATCCGTGCGACCTTCTCGGTCCCCCCGAACCACCCGGCGGGGGCCTGCCCAGGCCGTCCGCGCCCGATTCGCGTGCGGGGGATATGGCGAGCCGGTTGGCGGTGATCTGCGAACAGATCGAGGGCCTGCTCACCGACGCCGCCTGGAAACTGTCCGACGGCGACCTCGACGCGCTGCTGGAGGGTATCGGCCGGCTGGGCGGGCCGGTGGCCGCCGTCAACAACCGGTTGATCACCGAGGCTGTCGACCGGAATCTGGCTCCCCGCCTCGGGGCCACCGACATCGGCAGTCTTCTTCGCGACCGGCTGGCCCTGACCGGCCGCGAGGCCCGGCGGCAGGTCTCGCTGGCCCAGGCCGTCGCCGACGGCCCCTGCCAGGCCACCGGGGAGGCACTCGCCGACGGAGAGATCACCGTCGAGCACGCGCATGTCATCCGCGCCGCCCTCGCCGCCCTTCCGAAGGACGTCACCCCCGACGAGCGGACCCGCGCCGAACAGACCCTGCTTCACAACGCCCGAGCCTTCGATGCCTACGCGCTGGTCAAACTCGCCGCCCGTATCCGCGAGCACCTCACCCGCGTCGACACGTCCCCCGGCGGCGATCCGGACGCTGACAACCATCGCGGCCGCCCCGGCGACCCCTCGGACGACGACAACCCCAGTTCCCCCGGCAGCCACGCCAAGGGCGACGACGGCGGGGGCGACAACCAGAGCGACGCCTCGGCCGAGGCGGACACCGACACCGACACCGGCACCGACGGCAACGGGACGTGCGGACTGGGACACGGCGACGAGGACCAACGGCCCTCCCCCGACCCCGCCGCCATCCGCCGGCTCTCCCTCATCGACACGCCTGAGGGCACCACCCTGGTCAGTGGGGAGCTCGACGCGGAGGGCGCCGCGCTCCTGCGCACCGCCCTCGACCGTCTCCCCGGCGCCCACCGTCACCCCGGCCCCCTCCATCTCACCGGCCACCGCGGCCTCACTGGCCGCCGCTGTCCTTCCGGCCAC
>NZ_FZMO01000308.1 GCF_900197875.1 Frankia canadensis
ACCGCGGCAACGTCGTCCTGAGAAGCCGCCGGCCTCAGCCGGTGGAGGAGTCACGACACCGCCTTCCGTGTTGCCGACAGCCGTCACCAACTCTAGGGCCACCGCGCAAGGGTCGTACGTACGCCGTATGCTTACGACGTAAGTTTACGCCGTAAGCCTGGAGCGGATGATGAGTCTGATGGACGTCGACACCCTGCTGACCACCACCCGGTCGGTGCGCCGCAAGCTCGACCTCGACCGGCCGGTGGAGCCCGAGGTCCTCGCGGAATGCCTGCGGATCGCCCTGCAGGCGCCGGCGGCCGGGGCCCTGCTGTCGAGCATTCGCTGGCTGGTCATCCGCGACCAGGCGACGCGGTCAGCCGTCGCCGAGCACGTCCGGGAGCCAGCGCGCGCCGCCCAGGCCCAGTTCGGTCATCTGGTCAGTCAGGCCACCCTGGCATCGAGCCGGCATCTGCTCGACGTCCTCGACCGGGTGCCGGTGTTCGTCCTCGCCGCCATGATCGGTCGCCCGGCCGGTCCGGGTGCGGATGCCAACGTCTTCTACGGTTCGGTGTATCCGGCGATCTGGAGCTTCCAGCTCGCGCTGCGCAGCCGCGGGCTCGGCACGACGATCACGGGCTATCACCTTGACGGCCATGAGGCCGATGTGGCCGCGCTGCTCGGCATTCCCGATGACGTCACCCAGGTCGCATTGCTGCCGGTGGCCTACCTGACCACGACCGACTTCCGGCCAGCGGCGCGGCCGTCTGTGCAGAGCGTGACCTACTACGAGCGGTGGGGCCGCGCCCAGGACTGAACGCGCGGCTGAGGGGGCCGAGGCCGGCGGGCAGGCCGCCGACGTCTCGGAATGTGGATAGCCTGGCGGCGTGAGTTCCGCCGTGCCGGCTTCGTCCCCTGCGTCCGTTCAGGCGCCGCTGGAGCGGCTGGAGGCCGGTGTCGCGGCGCTGGTGCGCTGGAGTGAGAGCAAGCACATCCGGCGGGAGATCGCCCAGCGCTCGGGGTGCGAGCTGGCACCGAGCGAGCTGCGGTTGCTGGAGTTCTTCGACCTGGTCGAGCCCCTGCGGATCTCTGTCATCGCGGAATGCCTGCAGGTCGACATCTCCACGGTCTCGCTGCAGTTGCGTCAGCTCCGCGCGAGCCGTCTCGTCGAGGCGATTCCTGTCGAGGGAGACCGCCGCGCGATCATGATCGGTATCACGCCGAAGGGGCGGGCGGCGGTCGGGAGGGTTCGTTCCGCCAGGCGCGACCTGCTCCGGGCGGTGTTCGCCGAGGTCCCCGACGGTCGACTTGAGCAGGCAGCCGAGCTGCTGCTTCTCGTCGATGAGCACATGCTCGCCGGCCTGCGGGCGAAGCTCGGGACTGGCGCCGCTGGTGGTACGGGCCCGCGCTGACCTGCCACCGACAAGATGCTTTGATGGTTAAAAGCATCTTGACTGGACAGGTGCGCCCCCCTCGGCGGCCTTCCAGAGGGGAGAAGTCTGCGGATGGCTACGGCAGTGGTCACGGGCGGCACCGACGGCATCGGTAGAGGGCTCGCGGAGGAGTACCTCCGCCGCGGGTTCGAGGTGCTCGTCGTAGGGCGTGACGGGCGGAAGGGCGCGGCGTTCGAGCGCGCCGGTGAACGGGCCCGGTTCATCGGCGCGGACCTGAGCGGGGTGGCGGAGAACCGCCACCTGGTCGAATGGATCTCCCAGCGGTATCCGGTGCTCGACGTCCTGGTGCTCGGCGCGCGCTACCACCGGCAAACCCGGCTCCTGACCGCCGATGGTTTCGAGAGCAACTTCGCGCTGTTCTACCTGAGCAGATTCCTGCTCAGTCATGGCCTGGTCGGTCCGCTGAGCCGCGCCGAGCATCCGGTCGTGCTCAACTTCGGGGGCGCCGGACAGACCGGTCCAGTCCGTTGGAACGACCTTCAGCTGGAACGCGACTATCACGGTGTCGGGGCGATGGGCCACGCCGGCCGGCTCAACGACCTGCTCGGCGTCGACTTCGTGGGCGCCTACGCCGACAACGGTATACGTTACGTTCTGAACCACCCTGGGGTGGTGGTCACGAGTTTTGCCGGGGAGTACGACCCGGTCACCGCCGCGCAGGTCGACCAGCTAAGGGTGATCGGAAAGCCGGTGGCGAGCGCCGTCGCCCAGATCCTTCCGTTTCTGGATCCGCCCGGGCGGGAAGGGCTGACCGCCGTGCTGGAAGGCCGCCGCGTGCCGCTGGAGCCGAAGGCACGGTATCTCGACGACGCCCGCCGTCTACACGACCTCACCGTCGACCTGCTCGCGCGGTTCGACCACCGCACGGCCCGGTTCCGGCGTGGATAAAGCCACGACCTTCGTGGCGTTACTCGGCAAACAGCTCAACGTCGATGCCCCGAGCTGGCACGAGGTCGCAGCGCCCTTCGGTGAGGCTGGCAGCAGACGGGCTCTCGTTCAGGGCAGATCCGCGTCGCCGCCGAGGTTCGCGATCATGCGTCGCAGCACGTTGAGTGCGGTCGCGTATTCATGCGGGGCGATGCCGTCATGGACCTGCGCCAGCGCCTGATGGGCGCGGTCCGCGGCGCGGGTCCGCCCGGCCTCGCCCGCCTCGGTGATGACGAAGGTCCCGTCCTGTCTCTGAGTTATCCAGCCGCGTTTGAGTAGGTCGTCGAAAACGCCGTCAAAATCGATGTCGAGATCGTCGAACCGGGCGAGCCGGTGGATGAGACGCGCGCGGTCCCACTCCTCGGGATTGCCAACGACGTGGTTGAGGATCCACCAGTGCGGTTGGGTCAGCCCCTCGGTGGCCAGATCGGCGCGGATCCGGCCGACGACTCGCCGGTAGGCCTCGCCGCTCCAGTACCCGATCGGCTGCGCCGCCAGTAGCTCGTCCGAATATTTCTTGATCTCCGTGGCCATGCCAGTCCTTCCCGCGGTGCTGTAGGGCGTCCTCGTCGCCGTATGGCGGCATCGAGTGATCACGCTAGAACCTCCACCGGACTTGAGGTCAAGGTCGCTGGGCGCTGGTTTCGGAAGGATGGAGTGGGGCGGGACGATCCGCGTCCATTGGATCGCGGATCGTTCGCGTCGTGGCCGATATTCTCCCGCTGTTATCTGGAGACGGTTCCCGTCTGGATGTGGGGGACGGCTGAGGCGGGGTCGAAGCCCGCGAACGCGAGCCCGATGACGAAGCCCGCGACTTCTTCGAGCTGACGGGCGCGGCTGAGGGGGCCGAGAACGGCGGGTTCGCCGCCGACGTCCCGGATGAGTTCGCTGGTGACGTGTAGCGCGGCGGCGTCGTCGCCACAGATTGCCACTGTTGGCGTTGGAACGTCGTGACCACCGTCGGCGGGGCGGCGTGTCCACTGGTCGGCCGCGAAGAGGTGGAACGCCTTGACGACATGTGCCCCGGGAGCGCAGGCGGCTGTCCGATCAGCCGCGGCGTGCCGCTCGGGGAGCAGCACGCCGACTCCGTGCTCGACGGCGTTGGTCGGGTCGATCAACGGCACTCCCGCGAGCGTGCCTTCGGCCGCGCCGGCGCTGGAAAGGATCTCCTCGATGCCGGCCCACAGGACGGCGAGGAGCACCGCGTCGCACCCGGCGACGGCGTCTCGTGGGGTGGCGGCATGCGCCGTCCCGCCCAGCCGCTCGGCGAGCGCGTCCGCCCTGGCCCGTGACCGTCCGCCGATCACCAGCTCGTGCCCGGCCTGGCTCCACCCTCGCCCCAGCCCCTCGGCCAGCGTTCCCGTGCCCAGAATCCCGATCCGCATGTGGTCTCTCCTCGTCCGCGCCGGCTGCCTACCCGGCAACGGTAGGAAAGCCGGTACGCACCAAACGGTGCGTACGAGACTGCGACGATGACCCGGATGAGCGAGAACCCGCGCGGCTGCGTGGAGCTGGTCGCGGATTGTCGCCTGCGGGCGGCGACCGACCTGTTCGCGCACACCTGGGACCCCGTCGTTCTCGCGGCTCTTCGGCCGGGCCCTCGCCGCCGCCGCGAGGTCAGATCTCGGCCGAGCTGTCCTGCGCGTCCAGCAGTTCGTCGCCGTGCTCGACGATCCAGTCACCCAGTGCCGTCATCGGGCCGTCAACCAGGCTC